>JAICWB010000040.1 GCA_025935035.1 Terriglobales bacterium | reverse complement strand
GTGCTGGTGGAGATCGCAAACTCACCGCAGAACGTGAGTGCGGACGATATCGATCGCCTGCAAAGGTCGATCGAGAAACAAGGGCTGCTCTTCAAAGTGCGGGTCATTGACTCAAAACTCAAAGAGCAGAACAAACAGGCAGCTAAAACTAACGGAAACGCTATATAGAGGCAACCATGAAAAACGCAATCATAACTTTCATACTTACTAGCTGTATCGCAAGCTACGCCGCGGGGGAAAACCGCGCGGTCAGCGTTAACAACGACTGGCGCGGCGCAGGCGAAGGCAACAGCTTCGCGTTGACTGCAGATTCTGCCGACCAGGCACAAAAAGAAGATGACGCCTATTCCTCCGCGCAGGACGCCTTGAACCAGGGCGACTACGCGCAAGCTGCGGAAGCCTTTGACTCTGTCGCCAAGATGAACGGCAGCAAGGCTGACGCCGCTCTCTACTGGAAGGCCTACGCGCTGAACAAGCAGGCTCGTCGCAATGAGGCACTTTCCACCATCAAAGAACTTCGCAACCGTTTCCCCAAGAGCAATTACGTGAGGACAGCAGCATCGCTGGAAGTGGACATCAACCGTGCCAGCGGTAATCCCACTACGCCCACTGCCGAAGGCGACGATGAGATGAAGATGATCGCCCTTCAAGCGCTGATGGACCAGAACGAAGACCGCGCATTGCCCATCCTGGAGAAGATACTCACCGGCAACTCCTCGCAACGCGTAAAAGATAAAGCCATGTTCGTGCTCTCGCAGAACGAAAGCCCGAAAGCGCAACAGCTTCTTGGCGACATGGCAATGGGCAAACAGTACCCCGGGCTGCAGGAGAAAGCCATTCACTATCTGGCCATTGAAGGTGGACGCGCAGGTGAACAATTGCAGCGCATCTATGAAAGCACCACCGACATAAAGGTAAAAAAAGAAGTGCTGCATTCTTTCGTTGTCTCTGGCGATCAGGAACGCGCATGTGCTATGGCCCAAAAGGAGACTTCAACGGATCTGAAGAAGGAAGCCATTCACACGCTCGGCGTTCTGGGTGACACCAAGTGCCTTCGACAGCTCTACAAGCAAGCGACCACGGTCGAAGACAAGAAGGAGCTCATCCACTCACTGGGTGTAGGCGGGGACACCGACGGATTGGTGGAGATATCAAGGAATGAGACAGATCCGGTAGTTAAATCAGAGATCATCCACTCGCTCGGAGTCTTTGGTGGTAGGCGAGCCGGCGAGGCACTCGTCGATATGTACAACGCCGCCGGCGCTGACAAGAACACCAAGAACGCCGTGATCGACGCGCTCTTTGTGCAAGGCTCCGCTAAGCAACTGGTCGCCATGGCGCGGAAAGAGACCGATCCTGAGATGAAGAAGCGCATCGTAAGCAAGCTCTCCATCATGGGCTCAAAAGAAGGCAACGACTACCTGATGGAGATCCTGAATCAGTAGGAGGACAACATGAAAAACTTAATATTCGCACTTCTACTGTTGGCAGCCCCAGGGATCGCACAAACCCAATCAACCTCCGTGCCGGTGAATCTGGAGACCGGCACGGACCCGAAGCCGCACATCACCAACGCAAAGACGCAGACGGTTGAAGCAGCATCAGGGCTGAAGCCTGTTGTTGACCGCCTAACAAAAGAGCAAGGTCCGCTCTGGATCGCCTACACCATTCCCACGGAACGCAAAGAACGCTCCATGTGCTGCTTCGACTACCGCAACGGTGCAGACAGATGCTGCACCGGCTGCAAACTGGAGAATCGTGAAGGCAGCTACGGCATCGGCACCGTGGATGACAGCAACTGCACGCAGCATTTGGAGCCGACCGATTATGCTTTCATCTTCCTACGGGCCGAAGGTGGACACATCACCAAGACACGTGTCTTCTCAGCCGATTGCGCCGTGGACGCCGCCGGACTTCCCTTCTACTGGCTCACTGGCGTAAAAGCGTCAGAGAGTATCGCGCTGCTCGCCGGCTTGGTGCGCTCCGATGAGATCGATCCCGACAAAGGCAAGCGTATCGGCTCAAACGCCATCATGGCTATCGCCATGCACAACGATCCTGCGGTCGATCCCACGCTCGAGAGCTTCCTCGCACAAAATATGCCGGCCAAGATCCGCAAAGATACAGCCTTCTGGATCGGCAATGAGCGCGGAGAAAAAGGTCTGGAGATCCTGCGCAAGGTCGTCAAGAACGACCCCAGTGACGACTTCCGCCGTAACGCTATGTTCGCCTTTACGCAGGCACAGAACGGAGCTGGACTCAAAGACCTCCTCGATTTCGCGAAGACCGATCCCAGTACTCACGTACGCGGTGAAGCCATCTTCTGGCTGGCGCAGGCAGGCGGCAAAAAGGTCGGGGCTGAGATTACCAACATGATCGAGAACGATCCCGACACTCAACTGAAAGAGAAGGCCGTTTTCGCGTTGACGCAGATGCCGAACGAAGAAGGCGTGCCCATGCTTATCAATGTCGCCCGCACGAACAAAAATCCCGCAGTGCGCAAAAAGGCCATCTTCTGGCTGGGACAAACCAAAGACCCCCGTGCAGTCGATTTCTTAGAGGAGATACTCTTCGGTGGAAAAGCAAACTAAGCGCACGATCATGAGCTTCATCTTGGCAGATGGCAACACCAGGGGCATGCACGATCAGACTAAGAAGCTGATGTCGCAGATTCTTGGCGCTATGCAGTAGCTACAGGCACGGTCTTGCGCCGGTCCGTCACTGACTTCACCAGCAGATACAGGGCCGGAATAAAGAACAGGTTGAGGAAGGTCGCCAGCAACATCCCACCGAACACGGTGGTGCCCACCGATTGGCGTCCGGCTTTGCCGGCACCGGTTGCAGTAACAAGCGGCAACACACCCAGAATGAATGCGAGCGATGTCATCAGAATGGGGCGAAGACGTATACGCGCAGCCTCTATGGCCGCTTCTGTGATTGACATCCCCTTCGCACGCAATTGCTCGGCAAATTCCACGATCAAGATGGCGTTCTTGCTGGAGATGCCGATGAGCATCACTAGCCCGATCTGGCAGTAAACATCGTTCTGCAATCCGCGCAGCGCGATCGCGCCCACCGCACCCAGCACCGCCATCGGCACAGACAACATCACGATGAAGGGCAGCGTGAAGCTCTCGTATTGCGCGGCGAGCGTGAGATAGACGACCAGCATGCCCAGCCCGAAGAGCAGCACTGCTTGTCCGCCGGAGTTTATCTCTTCGAGTGACAATCCCGTCCACTCATATCCGATTCCCTTGGGCAAGGTCTTGTGCGCCAGCTCTTCCATGTCCGCGATCGCCTGGCCGGAGCTGCGTCCTGGCGCGGGCGAACCATCGATCTCAGCCGAGCGGAACAGGTTGTAATGGCTGATGACCTGCGGCGTGGTCGATTGCGTGACGCTCACCAGATTGTCGAGCGGGATCATCTCGTTCTTGTCTGACCGTACGTAAAACTGCTTGATGTCGTTCGCGTTTGACCGGAATTCCTTCGCCGCCTGCACGTAAACTCGATAAGAACGATTGTTGAAGTCGAAATCATTCACATAGCGCGAACCCATGTAGATGCCCAGCGTGTCGGTGATCTGCTGCAGCGGGACTTGTAGCGCGCGCGCTTTTTCGCGGTCGATCGTCACAACGTATTGCGGATCGGTGGCTGTGAAGCTGGTGAGCAGACGGGTAAGTTTCCCGGTCTCGGCGTTCCCCTCGCGCACCATTTGATTCGTGATCTTTGAGAAATCTTCCAGCGAGTGCGCGCCCTGGTCCTGCAGCACAAACTGAAACCCTCCGAATGCGCCCACGCCCTGAATCGGCGGTGGCGCCACCGGTATGATGATTGCCCCGCCTACACCGAAGAGCGGCCCCTTCACTCGGTCAATGATCTCGTCCATAGACTGGCCTTTGCCTTTGCGCTCATTGATCGGCTTCAGGGTAGTGAATACCAACGCGCGATTTGGCGCGCTGCCGCTGAAACTGAATCCGGGAACGGCGAAAACGCCCACCACATCCGGTTCTTTTTTAAGGACCTCTTCTGCTTGATGACAGATCTTGCTGGTGTAGTCCAGTGACGCACCCTCAGGCGCGAGAACAATGGTGATGAAGTAGCCCTGGTCTTCGTTCGGTATGAATCCCTTGGGCACGACGTTGTACATGTAATAAGTGGCGCCCAGCAGAATGAGGAAAACGAGCAACACCAAAAATCGCACGCGCAATACAAAATGCAATCCCCGGCTATATGCATTGGTGACCGCAGCGATGGTGTTGTTGATGGCGGTAAAGATCACGCCATGGCGCTCTTCGTGCCCGAGCAGCAGCGCGGACAACGCCGGCGTGAGCGTGAGCGCGTTGAAAGCGGAGATAGCAACGGAGAACGCGATGGTCAGCGCGAACTGCCGGAACAAGATACCTGTAGTGCCTGGGAAAAATGCGACCGGAACGAAAACGGCGACCAGCACCAGCGAAGTTGCGATGACCGCGCCCGCGACTTCACCCATAGCTACCGATGCCGCTTTATGCGCGTCCGCCAACCCTTCAGAGATGTGGCGCTGCACGTTCTCAATAACAACAATGGCGTCATCCACGACGAGGCCCGTAGCCAGCGTGATACCGAACAACGTGAGAACGTTGATTGAGAATCCCAGCAGCTTGACGAAAGCGAACGTACCGATCAATGACACCGGGATCGTGACCGCAGGGATCAGTGTCGTGCGCCAATCCTGCAGGAAGATGTAGATCACCAGGATGACGAGAAAGATCGCCATCCCCAACGTGAACATCACGTCGCGGATCGAATCGCCGACGACGGTCGTCGTGTTAAACGCTATCTGATACTTCAATCCCGGCGGAAAGCTCTTCGCTAATTGCTCCAGCGCGGCTTGCGCATCGCGGTTCACCTGCAATGCGTTGGCCGTCGAAAGTTGCGTCACGCCTACGCCGACCGCGCTGTGTCCGTTGAATTCAAGGTTAGTAGCGTAGTTCTCTGCCCCGAGTTCGGCATGGCCCACGTCGCTGAGTTTCACCAGCGTTCCGTCAGGCGAAGCTTTCACGATGATGTTGTCGAACTGCTTAGGCTCGCTCAAGCGGCCGACGGCGCGCACGCTTATCTGATATGCCTGCCCCGGCATCGCCGGCTGCTGGCCTACCTGTCCCGCGGCCACCTGCACGTTCTGCTGCTGCAATGCGGCTACAACGTCAGATGCTGTCAATCCGCGGCTCGTCATGCGCACAGGGTCAAGCCACAAGCGCATGGAGTATTTGCGCTCGCCGAAGATGATGACGTCACCGACGCCCTTCACGCGTTTCAGCGCGTCCCGCAAGTAAACGTCAACGTAATTGCTGATGAACAGCGAATCGTACTCGCCGTGCTCGGCATAAAAGCCGGCAGCGAAAACGAACGAGTTGCCGCTCTTGGTGATGCTGATGCCGGTATTGTTGACTTCGCCGGGCAGGCGGCCCTGCGCGGTGCTCACGCGGTTCTGCACATCTACCGCGGCGATATCCACGTTCCGGTCGATATCGAACGTCGTCACGATCGAACTCGTGCCGTCATTACCGCTGCTGGAGGTCATATACTTCATGCCCTCCACGCCGTTGATAGCTTGTTCGAGCGGAGTCGTGACAGCCGTCTCCACCACTTGCGCGCTGGCGCCGTTGTAATTACTGCTGACCGTTACTTGCGGCGGCGTCAGGTTCGGGAACTGCGCGATCGGCAGCGTCGGGATCGACACCGCGCCCGCAAGAATGATCAGCAGCGAGCAGACCGTGGCAAAGATGGGCCGTTTTATGAAGAAATCAACGAACATGCTGGATAGGAGTCGTGCCTAGCTCTTCGGCGTGACCGGCGCTCCTTCAAATAGCATCTGCGTGTTTGAGGTGATGATGCGGTCGCCTGCCTTGATACCACTCTGCACAACGTAATCGTTTCCGATCATGTCCCCCACCTGTATCTGCACCTGGTGGGCCTTGAGATCTTTAGCGTCGGGACCTTGCGCCACGTAAGCAAAGAATTGTCCGTTGATGCGCGAAACCGCAAGCACAGGGATGGTCACCCCCGGAATCGAACCCCAGATGATGCGTGTGCGCGTGAACTGCGACGTGCGTAACTTGTCGCCCTTGTTCTCGATCAGCGCTTTAACGAGAATCGTTTGCGTCTGGTCGTCAACATGCGGCGAGACGAAAGTGATCTTGCCGTCGGCAGTCGGCTTGCCTTGAGCGTCAAGTATCTCCACTTTCTTGCCCAGCGAAAGATCGGCTGAGCGCTCCACAGGAACATATATATAGAGTTCCAGCGGTCCCGGCTGATCGACCGTGGTAAGCACCGTGCTCGTGGTCACGTGGTCGCCCTCGTGCACAGGAATATCACCCACGATGCCGGAGGTCGGCGCGGTCACGCTGTAATACTTAAGCTGCACCGTCTGCTCGCGGACGCTGGCATCCAGAGCCTCGAGCGCGCCTTTGGCCGCATCATAGGCGGCTTGTGCTTGATCAAGCTCTTGTTTGCTCACAACGCCCGAGTTAGCCAGGTTCTTCGTGCGATTCAGCTGCTGCTCGGCATACTTCACGTTCGCCACTTGCGCCGCTCGATTCGCTTCCTGGCTTCCCACAGTCGCCTGCTGCTTGAGTGGATCGATCTGCATCAACCGCGCGCCAGCTTTAACCTGCTCGCCCGAACGCACCAATATCTTGGTAACGATGCCCTCGACCTGGGGAATGATGGTGGACGAATTCCGTGACTTGAGCGTGCCCACATACTCCGTGCTCTGGGCCACCGGCGTCGGATTAGCGGTCACCATTCCCACGGGCATGGCCGGCATTGCACCACCTGCTGCCGGTGCGGCGCCTTGTTCTTTGTTTCCGCAACCGGCTATGGCGAATGCCAGTGCGATCAGAAATATCGATTTACCGTTCATGTATTTTCGTGTCAGCGCCGCCGCACACACATCCGATGTAGCAGCTTCCTATTAAGGTGCAACAATTTTACAGAAAGAGATCAGGCTGTGGCATGCGCGCGAAGCCTTTGCAGCCGGTCGCACGCGTTTTCCAGGTCAGACAACTTCTTGGCAAAGCAGAATCGCAAAAGGTTCTCTCCGGCATCATCGTGATAAAAAGCGTTTCCTGGAACGGCCGCCACTCCCGTCTCGCGCAACAGGTGCATGGCTTTTTCTTTGCTGTTTTTACCGGGCAAAGCCGAAACTTCCGCCAGGATGTAGTACGCGCCCTGCGGAATAGACGGCGTCAGTCCTGCTTGGGTGAGCGCGCTGCAGATTAAATCGCGCTTATGCAGATATTCAAGACGCAAGTCTTCATAAAATTTCTTCGGCAGTTCGTTAAGCCCGGCCGCAGCCCCATGTTGAAACGGCGCCGGCGCGCATATATATGTGAGGTCATGGAAGTATCCGATCGCCGTCTTCCACCGCGCCGGACAAGCCGCATACCCGATGCGCCATCCGGTGATGCTGAACGTTTTTGAGAATCCCGAGATGGTGATGGTCCGCTCTGCCATGCCCGGCAACGTGGCGATGCTGACGTGCTCATGCCGGTCATAAAGAAAATATTCGTAGATCTCATCTGTAAAGACGAGCAGATCGTGCTTGACCGCGATCTCGGCCAGCCATCCCAGTTCGGTCCTGCTCATTACCTTCCCGGAGGGATTCGCCGGCGAGTTCACGATGATCGCCTTCGTGCGCGGCGTAATGACCCGTACGACATCATCGGCAGTTAATTTCCAATCCGGCGCATTAAGCCGCACGAACGCCGGCTTGCAATTCATTGCGGTGAGCGTGTGCGCGTGGTATCCGTAGCACGGCTCGAAGAGAATGACCTCATCGCCTGGGTCGAGCATCGCCATGCAAGCGGCAAAAAATCCGCCCGTCGCGCCGGAAGTGACTAGCACCTGAGACTCTGGATCGACCGTGAGCTTGTTGTAATCGCGAAGCTTGTTGGCGATGGCAGCGCGCAATGCAGGAATCCCGTCCAGCCGCGTGTACTGATTCAGCCCAGTTTCTACGGCGGCCTCTGCCGCCCGACGCACCGGCTGCGGCACCTCGGTGTCGCAAACGCCCTGTGCCAGGTTCACGCCGCGCACCCGCTCACACTCCACTGACATGATGCGGATCTCTGACTGCTTGATACGGCTCGCGTTTGCGCTGACCTCAACCATGCTTCCATCCTAGCTGAATGTGCCGGTCTCATCCACCGCGACTAGAATGAGAACGTGCGACCCCGGCTTTATTACTGTGACAATCACGTGTTCCCGCTAAGCCCCGGACACAAGTTCCCTATTCGGAAGTATGCGATGGTGCGTCATCTGCTCGAGGAAAGTGCACACTTCGAGTTGATCGAAGCGCCCTTCGCCGAACGGCAAGACATCGAGCTCGCACACGACACCGAGTTCGTGGAACAGTTTCTCGCCGGCACCTTGCCGGCGACCGCCATGCGAAGGATAGGCTTCCCGTGGTCAGAAGGCTTAGTGCGCAGGACGCTCGGCTCGGTCGGCTCAACACTCGCCGCTACAGAAGAAGCTTGGCGCACTGGCTGGGGCGGCAGCACGTCTGGCGGGACCCATCACGCTTTCCGTAGCTATGGCTCCGGCTTTTGCATCTTTAATGATTTGGCAGTAGCCATCAACCGACTGCGCTCTTCAGGCCGAATCCGCCGCGCTGCCGTGATCGACCTAGACGTCCACCAGGGCGATGGCACCGCTGAGATATTCCAGAACGACTCCGATGTCCTGACCACCTCTGTTCACTGCAAAGTCAATTTTCCATTCCGCAAGCAGCAAAGCCGTATTGATGTTGAGCTCGAGGTCGGAACAGGTGACGACGAATACCTTCACGTGCTCGACCACCTGCTGCCCCAAGTAATGGATTTCGGGCCGGACGTCATCTTCTATCAGGCGGGAGTGGATGGCTTAGCTTCAGATACTTTGGGAAAGCTGTCTCTGACCGAAGCGGGCCTTCGCGAGCGCGACCGGCGCGTATTCAGCGCTGTCGCTGTTCATCACATCCCGCTCGTGATCACACTCGGCGGCGGCTATTCAGAGCCCATCGACCTCACGGCGCAAGCGCACGCAAACACCTACTTAACCGCGGTTGAGGTTTTTTCGAAAGAAAGCGGACTAGCTCGCCATCGAGCCTGAGTAGGCCGCCCGCGCGCCGCAAGTCTGCGAGAACATCTGCGTAAGCGCGTCATATTGGCCCACCAGAGTGCGCACGGGATCCTGCGTCTGCGGAAGTAGGAAGCGCACGACCAGGTAAGCGTCCACCGCGAAGATCAACATTCGCACTCGTGTTGCGGTTCCCACAAGTCGTGTTGCCTCTTGCATCTGTTGCGGGCTGCCGTGGTGCTGCACCATTTGCGCCGCTTGCATCATCAGCTTAGAGTTTGCTGAAAGCCGTCCCAAATACTCCCACATCACGCGTACACGGTGCCTCTGGATACTGGCAAACTGAGCCGCCGATAGATTCCGCCGCAGATAGCGCTCCTCTGCCGGATCCACCAGGTTCAAGAACGCCTCCATATCCACGTTCTGCCAGTTGGATTCCAGATCAGCCATGTTCTTCAACTGGCTTCCATGGCGGAACGCAGCCGCTCCTAGAACGACCAGGACAGCGCTCGCCACCAGAACGATGATCAGGACAGGATTCATGAGTTCACTTTCTTATCGGTACAGTCTATCCGGATACCTTACCCGCGCATAGTGAAACATAGGTTACTTCGGTATCAATTCCATTACCGGAACAATGACCGTGTAAGTTTACAAACCGATGCTTCGCCGTACGCCCGGCACAAAATGACCGTTCGAGCAGTCCCGCTCGGCCGCGTACCGGCAATCGGCAATGAACTTCACTTGATCATTGTTTCAATATGATCTGAATATTGGGATAGCTTGTCAGATGGCAATGAGTCGCGCGACGTTCTTGGTCTTCTCGAGATATAAAAAAGCCATATCAGGCTTGCTACCTCGTAAGACCAATTGTCTACAAGGTTCGCAATGTGTGTTCCAGTGGCCCCCAAGTCTGACCTGAGATAAATGCTGACCAGGCTCATACTCGCATAAAGTCCAAATCCCGCCGCAATGCCGAACGCCAGGTTCCTCCAGTAAAAACCGAAGAACAACGTCGCCACTGCCAACAGCAAAAGAACAGCCACCTGTTCCACGCGAACGATATTCATGGCCCTGAGGATTGCCCGCATGATCGCAAGATCGCCCTGCACTTCCATCAAGGTGGAAATAAAGGCTGAGACCAGCAGCAAAATCGCGGTCAGCAGAACGAAGGCCATTCGGTTTACCTTCAAGGTGCCGCTGGTCAATACGTCGCGCATCACTTCATAAAGGATCACAAACGTGAGGCCGACACTCACGAGATCGCCACCGTAACTACCGTAGATATACGGCAGCGAAGAAAACCCCCAATGATGGCTCACAGGGATCAATGCATAGGATTGGATCCCGACGAAAAGAAGATAGATAAAGAAATAGGGGAATCGCTTGGATTGTCCCCGCCGCCAGAGCAAGAGCGCGCATAAAAAGAGGATGGGACTGTTGGTGTACCAAACAAAGTCTTGGGCAAAAGTGGTCAATGGCACGCCGCCTCAGACGTCCACTTCCTGAAAAAAAACTTCTTTGCAGAGTGAATCCCCAAGCGGATACTGCCGATGATACCTATGTCAAGCTTTCGAAGATCCAGTTCGTTTTGGAGAGGGAAATGACTCGGCGGAAGGATAGGGCCTGGGGCCAGGGTGGATGGAATGCAATTAGTAGGGCTCATTTGCTGCTGCCAAGCTTAGCCACTCTGGCAGCAGCAAACAAGTGATTTAGTTTAGAACTTTGATTACGGCTGGCAGATCTGACCGATCGGGCAGTGGGGAGCTCCACCATCGAACTGCGGCGCAGAGGCCATGGCTGAACCGGCTAGAAGAACTACGAGTGCGAGCATCAAACGGATTTGCTTTTTCATCAACATCCTCCTCAGGATTTGCGGCAACGGCCAACGCCGTTGCACTGCCGAGGAGAATGCATCGATTCATTCAATACCTTGACGACTTTGTGTTATGTTACGTTTTTCCGAAAAGCTGATTCCCAAAATGGAACTCGTTGAATCTCTCGACAACTTCATCAAGCGCACGCTCGCGGTTGTGCCCGGCCTCTGGCACAAGCTCGCCTACTTGGGTGGATTGCGGAAAGAATCGGGCGAATACGACCACTGGGGCCTGTCAAAGCGCTACGGCAACGAAGCTACAAAGGCCGCGCTCGGAACGGCTCACGAACAGGTCTTCATTGATGTGTTGCGAAAACCGGTCGCCACCTTGCTCAGTGAAGTGAAAGAGAACGCGCAAGAGAAAGAATTGCCGCCGGAAGAATACGTAGAGGAACTTTGGATCAGCCGAGAGCCCATGACGCCTGTGGAACTCGGCGGCGGCTCACAGAAACATTTTGAGGTTACTCTGCGGACGTTGAAGAGCCTGGTGAAGGCAAAACAGTCTCGCCTAGGCGCACAGCCGCCCCAACCACCTGACCGATGACCTCGGCCTCCTGCGGCCAGCGCATGATGCGGATCTCACAGGGCGACATAGGATGCGGCTGCAGAATGATCTTTTGCTCCTTGATCGAAACCCATCCACACAGCGATTCCTCGCGCGTCTCTAGAAAATAGATCGGCCGGTCATAATCCGATTTCCACGGACCTTTTTTGGGCCGTGTCTTCGACGGGTCGATCTGCACGAAAGACCCCGGCGGCAAGATCGGATACATCGTGTAATCTTTGCTGCCGATGTAGCCGTAGCAGTAATCATCACTGGCGAAGTCCGAAAGATAGGTAAGCGGCATCACGCCCCACTTCTGAATGAACAACCCAATGTTGGCCGTTCGCGTGAAGTCCAGGCTGGGATCGAAGCGTAGCGGCAGATGAACGTCTGCCGCGGAGGGCTTGTTCTGTATCAGGTGCGTGCGCGGAGGGTGCTGGGCTTCACTCTTCGGAGCTGTCGCGTGAACGTCAATGCCGTACCACGAAAGCACTTCGTCCCAAGACACCTTATAGATCATGGCCAGGGCCTGGAGTCGGTAGAGGCTGGGCAGAACACCTTTGGTCTCAATGTCAGACAACCGGCTGGGGGGGATAGCGAACTCCAGGTTCCCAAAGCTCAACGCCAGTCGCCCACTAGCCTCTTCCACAGCGCGCAGAGTCAGGCCGAGTCTCTCCCTAAGGTCGCGCAAACGGCGGCCGGCTGAGATAGCGAGTGACTCTGCTATGGTGCCGATTCTGTTTTCTGACATGGGGCGATTTCCGAATCCGTAACAAGACCGAAGCACACCGCGAAATATTCTCGCGACCCGGAAGCAAAGGGCTGTTCCGAATTCGTAAATTTATGCACCTGTATCCGTAATTGCAAGCAAATAGTGGAGATTCCACATCGTGACAGGTGGGTTTTTCCGAAAATCTATGTTCCTGCTTAGAACATTCCCGTAAAAGGTCGTTCCAATGTGAAAAGCCCCGCTCAACTAAGCGGGGCTCTTATACGGATCAATTACTATCAGTCCCCGGCCTTATTGCCGTCCGCTTTCTGTTGTTTTACCCAAGCGTGCATGCGGTCAGTCAGCACATCCATGGGTAACGCTCCGGCGCCCAGGACTTCATCATGAAACGCTTTCAGATCGAACTTCGGGCCTAGCTCCTTCTGCGCATCATCGCGCAGTTTGAGAATAGTCAACTGCCCGATCTTGTAACCCAATGCCTGCGCCGGCCAGGCAATGTAGCGGTCTGTCTCACTCTGTACTTCGGGTTCTGCCGTATTGGAGTGCGCATGGAAATAGTCCACAACCTGTTGACGAGTCCAGCGCTTGTAATGGAACCCGGTATCCACTACAAGGCGGATGGCGCGTAGCATCTCGTCCTGCAGGCGACCGTAATCACTGTAAGGATTCTGGTAGAAACCGATCTCCTTGCCTAATCGTTCCGAATACAACGCCCAGCCTTCTTGATAAGCGGTGTATCCACCCTGCTGCCGGAAAGGCGGGAGAGTTGGCAGCTCCTGCGCAATCGAGATCTGCATATGGTGTCCGGGAACGCCCTCGTGATAGGCGGTCGATTCGTCGGTGATCAACAAGCGCTTCTCGAATTCCCCGGTCTGCACCATCACGTGGCCCGGTCGCGATCCGTCCGGCGTTCCCTGGTTGTAGTGGGTAGCTGCAGTCTTCTCCGCAAACTCCTCGATGGGCAACACCTCAAGCTTCGCTTTGGGCAAGCGATAGAACAATGTAGGCAGCTTTGCCCACATCTGTTCTTCGTAGTGCTTGTACTCGTCCAGGATCTGCTGCCGGGAATGAGCATGGAGCTTCGCATCTTTTTCGATGTCGGCATTCAGCTTCTTCAAGTCGGTATAGCCAAGCTTCTTGGCCACATCCATCATTTGGGCTTCGAGCATGGCCACCTGTTTCAGTCCCAGCTGGTGTACCTCTTCCGGGGTCATGCTGGTGGTCGTGCTGCGTTTCACCAGTGACGCATAACGCGCGTCGCCATCCGGCAATGACCAGACTCCTGGATCCAGCCGTCCTTTCGGCGCATATTCATCGCGAACGAACGTCGCAAACTTCACATACTCCGGATTCACGGAATCCTGTATCGCATCCAGCACCTCTTTCTTGAGGCGCGCTTGCTCCTCAGCGGAGATTGCTTTAGGGAATTTTTGCAGTGGCGTGGCAAATGGACTGTCTTCCGGCTTCTTGGTGCCGATGTCCTGCGCCTGATCCACTACCTTCTCCAACAAAAACTTGGGCGGCATGAGTTTGTCCGCCATGCCCTTGCGCATCTGGACTATGTTCTCATCCATCAACTTCGGAAGCGCCTTCAGCCGCGCGACGTAATCTTCGTAGTCCTTCACGCTATCAAAGGGAAAGAGCGCTACGAGTTGCGGCATATCAAGATGCACGCCGCCCATCTGGTTCACCGGCATCTCCCACTCTTTGAACTTCGCCGTATCCAACTGCTCTTTCAAGTTGCGCACCATCAGCGTCTTATTGAGCTGTTCCTGCTCGGGAAAGCCTGTCGTATCAACCGCATTGAACTTGTCCATGAAGTACTTGGCTTTGGCCAGATCGCGGTCGATCTGCGTCTGCGAGAAGTCGCTTAGCTTGTCATTGAATCGCTTGTCGCCAATGATGGTGGCAAACTCGGGACTGGTTTCCATCGTGTATTCCCACTGTTCAGCCAGCAGGTCATTCAGTTGCTTGCGTCTTGCTTCCAGGTTTGACTTATCTGCCTTCTGCGCCAACAACGGCAGAGTCAACATGAAGATCAGAGCATACGAAAAGATTCTTTTTTGCATGAGCCTTCCTTATAGAGGATGGGGTCTTGGACGGACGAATACAGGATAGGTTACGCGCCGGTGGGCGGGAAAGTTCAGCACCACTCTTTTCCTGCCACTTAGCCCATTCCAAGGACTACAATTCCTGCGTCTTAACTCTTACCGCGGAGGCACTCATGCATATCTCTCGCCGCAATTTCTTCCGGACTACACTTTCAACTTCCGCAGCTGTAGCTGCCGGAGTCGTCGCCTCCGGACTTCCCTTCTCTGAAGAGGCCTTCGGCGAGCCCCGCCGTGGATGGTTCTTTGACCCTGCGCTTAACGCGTTCCAAGCCACCGACGCCAAGGGCGTGATCTGGCTCAACAGCAATGAGAACGCCTACGGACCGTGGCCCAGCATGATGCCCGTGATGCGTGAAGCGCTGAACTTTGGACATCGCTACCCTCGCACCGAGTACGGACAACTGATCGACACAATCTCGCGCCTGCACCGCGTCAAACCGTCGCAAGTCTCTCTAGGATGCGGCTCCAGCGAGATCCTGCGCGTCTGCGCTGAAGTCTTCACCGGTCCCGGAAAAACCCTGGTCCAAGCCTCGCCCACCTTCGAATCCCTCGGCCAATACTCGCGCACGCGCGGCGCGACCGTGCGCTCCGTCGCCCTCAACAACAAGTTCGAGCATGACCTGCAGAACATGCTTCCCCAAGGCGGAGAAAAAGTGGGGCTGGTTTACATCTGCAACCCTAACAATCCAACCGCGAGCATCACCCCGCGCAAAGACATTGAGACCTACATTAAACAGTTGCCCGAAGACACTTTTGTTCTCATTGACGAGGCCTATCACCACTTCGCGCTAAAGTCGCCTGACTACGTCTCCTTCCTCGACCAACCGATGGACGATCCGCGCATCATCGTGGCGCGGACCTTTTCCAAGATCTACGGCTTAGCTGGAATGCGCCTGGGATACGCTGTCGCCACAGAAGAGACCTCGTGCAAGCTTCGCACCTACGCTAGCTTTGACAATGTGAATATGGTTTCCGCGCGCGTCGGCAACGCCGCATTGCATGACGACGCCGGCCTTGCCGCGGCCATCAAGCGCAGTACTGACGATCGCGATGCTTTCCTGGCAGAAGTGAAGAAGCGCAATATCTCCTGCATCCCGACTCAAGCCAACTTCGCCATGATCGACACCGGCAAACCCATCCGCCAATCCATCGACTACTTCAAGTCAAAGAACATCATGATCGGGCGGCCCTTCCCTCCGCTCACCACGCATGCGCGCATCACCATCGGCACACCGAGTGAGATGAAAGCATTCTGGTCGGCATGGGATGAACGCAAAGCTTAATCCGTGATCGGAACGGTTTGTGATTTGCAATCCAGTCTTTTTCTCCACTGGCGCGGCTTTCAATTGCAAATTACCAATTACAAATCACAAATCCGGTTTATACTCGTTCATCCGCATCACAAAATTTCCAAAGGAACCCCGCATTCATGTCAGTAAGGGCGCTCGAAAAGCCTGAAGAAGTCTCCGCCAGTGAATTCCAATCCCTTGAAGAGAAGATCTACAAGACCATTGAACTTCTGAAGTCGGCCCGTGAAGCCAAAACTCACGCCGAACGCGACGTCAAACGCCTGCGCGAACAACTCCATGACCGTGATGACGAATTCGAGCAGATGAAGTCCCAACTGGTCACCCTGCGCAAGGAGCGCGAAGAGGTCCGCTCTCGCGTCGAGAAGATGCTGGAAAGAATTGATGCATTGACTGCCGCGGAATCTGAGGCATAATCAACGCATGAGCAAATCGGCACCTGCGGCAGACAGCGTTCGCGTCGAGATCTATGACCAGTCTTACAACCTGCGCGGCACTGATCCCGAGTACATCCACAAGTTGGCGGAATACGTTGACCTGAAGATGCGTACGGTCGCGCAGCAGACGCAGACCATCGACTCATTACGACTGGCCGTGCTCGCCGCACTCAACATCGCCGACGAATATCACATGCTCAAGCGCAAGGCCGACGCTGCATCCGGCGACTACCTGCAAAAAGCCGACGACCTCTCGCAGGCCCTCGATGAAGTGCTTAACGACCGCCGCGCGGGCTAGGCTAGCCCATCTGCTGGTCCACCAGTTCCG
>JAICWB010000088.1 GCA_025935035.1 Terriglobales bacterium | reverse complement strand
GGGAATACGGGAACGAAAGGCACTTTGAATCCGCGAGGACGGTCAGGCTCGGCTTTACGCAGGTAGATGACCGCGAGCGACACCAAAACGAACGCGAAGAGCGTCCCAATGTTGGACAGGTCGGCCGCATCGCCGATATCTACGAAACCGGCCGGGACCCCCACCACTGCGCCCGCGATCCAGGACGACCAGTGCGGGGTCTTAAAACGCTGATGCACAGCGGAAAAGATCTTTGGCAGCAGCCCGTCGCGTGACATCGCGTACCAGATGCGTGTCTGCCCGTATTGAAAGACCAGGAGTGACGAGACCATTCCTGTAAGAGCGCCAATAATGATGATGGATTGATAAGCGGGCTTAGCTCCAAGCGTTTTCAGGGCGTATGCGACCGGCGCTTGCGCAGCGTCGCCCGATCCAAATGTGGAGTACGGCATCATGCCCAGCAACACTAGAGCGACGCCCACATAGAAGATAGTGCAAACAATGAGCGAGGCAATGATCCCGATCGGCAAGTCTTTCTGCGGATTGCGGCATTCTTCCGCCGCGGTGGAGACCGAATCAAAGCCGATATAGGTAAAGAAAATGATGGCGCCGCCACTGAGGATGCCTGCGAAGCCAGATGGCGCGAAGGGATGCCAGTTCGCCGGATGCACGAACGTGGAACCAACCGCCAAAAAGATGACGATCGCGCCCAGCTTGATGGCAACCATGATGTTGTTGGCCTCCGCTGATTCGCGGATGCCGCGCACCAGCAGCACCGTGAGTACGAAAACGATCAGGAATGCGGGCACGTTGAAGAATGCGCCCGTCCAGTGGCCGCCGCTCCATACCGGAGTAGACCATCTATCAGCCAGATGAATGCCGAACGCTTCCACTTGTGCTTTGAAATATCCGGCGAAGCCCACCGCTACGGCGATGTTGCTGACTGCATATTCAAGGATGAGGTCCCAGCCAATGATCCATGCCACTAACTCGCCAAGCGTTGCGTAGGTGTATGTGTAGGCGCTGCCGGCAATAGGGATCATCGACGCCAGTTCCGCGTAGCAAAGGCCAGCGAAGCTGCAGGCAATGGCTACCAGGATGAATGAGATTGCAATGGCCGGCCCGGCGGGTGGACGTCCATGCATCACCGCGCCAGAGATGGTGCCGTGTTGGACAAGGTTTTCGACCAGGTCAAGCACTTGACCGTGCCAGACGGAAGGCAATTCAAAATGTTCGCCGGCTGCGGCGGTGCCCGTGAGAACGAATATCCCGGAGCCGATGATCGCGCCAATGCCCAGCGCTGTGAGCGCAACCGGCCCCAGCGTCTTCTTCAGGCGCGTCTCCGGGTTCTCGGAATCCGAGATCAGCTTGTCGATCGATTTCTTGGCGAACAGTTGGCTGGGAATTTTGTGCTCCTGCGCTCTTGCCTTTAGCAATAAGCCTCGACGTATAGGGATCAAACGCCGAGGCTGATTACTCGATGCTAAGTGCTAGATGCCAGTTACCGCTTGCTCTGTCCGCGGGCCATTTTCTTGACCTTCTTCTTAGCGGAGCCACGGGCGTGTGTACGTTTTGCTTTAGGCGCTGCTTTCTTGCGCGACGCGCGCTTTGCTTTCTTGCGTTCTTCTTTTGACAGTGTTGAAGTGTTGGCCATAATCCTTTTGTCTTCTTTCTAAGCTTTTTCCAGTTGTGCGTACTTCTCTACAAGTTTCTTCATTCCGAAGCGAGGAAATTGTACCGTAATCTTAGCGGTATCTCCTTCTCCTTCTCGCTGGAACACGGTTCCTTCGCCATATTTTGGGTGCCGCACCTTCTGTCCTACGCGAAATCCTTTCTTACCGGAATGCGCCTCGCCTGCTCGCGGAACGGCCGGAGGCGCGAACTTCTTTCCGCGCGAGGCGAAGAATTGCGCGATGTTATCCACCGAATTGTAAGTCGTGCCGGAGTAGCTCTTGCCCTTCGCGGCCGGTCGCGGCCTCTGCGTGCCGTATCGGTTCGCGCTCTGGTCTTCATCTTCGTAACTGTAATGTCTTTCGCCGTAATCGTAAGTCTGGCTCTGCGAACCCGACCGTTCACTACGCGACGAACTCCCGCCGATCTCTTCAAACAACTTAGGCGGGATCTCTTCGAGAAATCGGGAGGGCACGCTTGCCTCTGGCATGTCATTGCCATAGCGACGGCGATAGCGGGCTCGCGTGACGATCAGCGAATCCATTGCACGCGTCATACCGACATAGCAAAGCCTGCGCTCTTCCTCAAGTTGGTCGGGGTCGAGTAATGTGCGCGAGTGCGGGAACAAGCCCTCCTCCAGACCAACCAGGCACACCAGCGGGAACTCAAGGCCTTTGGCGGAATGAAGCGTCATGAGCGTGATGTTCGCGCCGGCGTCGTATTGGTCCACATCGCTGACCAGAGCGGCGTGGTCAAGGAACTCATCAAGCGATTCGCCGCGGTCGCGCGAGTCGCGCGCGGCATTCACGAGTTCCTGCAAGTTCTCTATTCGGGCGAAGGCTTCCGGCGTGGCTTCTTGTTCGAGTGACTTGATGTATCCGGTGCGGTCGATGAGGAATTTCAAGACTTCAGGCAGGGTGGCGACGTCGCCGGGGGCACGGAAGCCTGCCGGAGCACTTGCCGCATCCAATTCTTCCGCATTTCCGCCAAAATCGAAACTGATGTTTTCTGCCTCTTCCGGCAGATCGTCCACTTCAAGCTCATCCGGAGCGAAATCTCTGGAATGCGGCGGCGTAGGCGCAATGCTCTCTTGCAATCTCTCCGCGAAGTTACCGAACAACATTGCCCGCGCTTCATCAATGATCTCTTTGAAGGCCTTGAGGGCGGCGCACGCGCGCCCCGGCAGCAACTGTTCGCGGACTGCGTGACCCATGGCCGCCCAAAGCGACAGGCCGGTCTCGAGCGCGATACGCTCGAGCGTCTCCATGGTTGACTTGCCGATGCCGCGCACCGGCGTGTTGATCACGCGCTGTAACGCGATGGAATCGTCAACATTGTTGACCAGCTTCAGATAGCTGATCATGTCTTTGATCTCGGAGCGCTCGTAAAAACTGAATCCGCCAACGACGTTGTACTTCAGGCCGTAACGCCGCAAAGATTCTTCAAACAATCGCGATTGAAAGTTCGTGCGATAGAGAACGGCGGCGCGGGGAGGCTCTTCCATTCCCAGTTTCGCCGCCTCCTTCATGTACTTGGCGATGTAATCGGCCACGAACAGCGATTCGTTCTCGCCGTCCGGCGCTTCGTAATAGCCGATCTTGCCGCCGCCCTGTCGCTCCGTCCAAAGGTTCTTGCCTTTGCGTTGCTTGTTGTTGGCCACCACCGCCGACGCGGCTTCAAGAATCACCTGTGTTGAACGATAGTTCTGCTCCAGCCGGATCACCTTGGCGCCGGGAAAATCTTTTTCGAATTCCAGAATGTTCTTGATGTTGGCGCCGCGCCACGAGTAGATGGATTGGTCCTCATCGCCAACGACGCACACGTTCTGGTGTCCGCCGCCCAAAAGCTTCATCAACTCATACTGAGGCCTGTTGGTGTCCTGGTATTCGTCGATCAGCAAGTATTGATATCGTCGGTTGTACTTCTCGCGAACCTCGCCGCTGGATTTAAACAAGCGAACAGTTTCGAGCAGAAGGTCATCGAAATCCATCGCGTTCGCCTTGCGCAGTTCCTTGCGATAGATCTCATAGATGTGCGCCACACGCTCCGTCTTAGGGTCCGCCGACTGCAAGTAGTATTCCTGCGGATCGATCATGTGGCTCTTCGCCCATGAAATGTGTGACATCACGGCGGTGGGCTTGAGTTGCTTGTCATCCACACCGAGGCGCTTCATCGCCTGCTTTACGATGGCTTGCTGGTCCGCCGCGTCATAGATGGCGAAATCTTTCTTGTATCCGCTGTCGCCGATGCGCAGGGCCTCAATGTCCCGGCGCAGAACGCGCACGCAGAAAGAGTGGAACGTAGAGATGGTCGGCTGGGCCAGAGAACGCCCCGCGATGATCTTGTTCACGCGTTCCGCCATCTCAGCCGCAGCTTTGTTGGTGAATGTGACGGCGAGGATGGAGTCGGCGGGGACGCCCTTCTCCTCAATCAGGTAAGCGATGCGATAAGTGATGACGCGCGTTTTGCCCGAGCCCGCGCCGGCAAGAATGAGCAGCGGACCTTCCACGGTCTCAGCAGCCTCACGCTGCTGCGGGTTGAGTTTGGCGAGTAGGGAATTCAAAGCGGCGTCTAAGGCTATGTCAATTTTAGTGGAAAGTTTCGAGTTGCGAGTTTCGGGTTTCGAGTTAGTTTCGCGCGAAGGACACTCGTACGCGGTTTGTAGAGCGATAGGGATCCTTCGCCAAAAGCGGCTCAGGATGACAGGTGCAACTGAATGGCTGCATGCTGATGGCTGACTGTTGACGGCTACTATCCGAAGATTGCGCCACTCCCGCCCGGAACCAGCTTGCCGCCTCCCGCGCGAGTCCTCTTGCATTCTTCACAAGGACACATCATGCGGAGATACTCCCATGAGTAGATGCCGCTGTGGTGGCCGTCATTCCATTCGAAGGCGATGGCGTACTTGCCAACGGGAGTAGCCGTGTTCGGACGCATCGGCTCTTTGTACATGGGCAATGCGGCAGCTTTCTTCTTCGGAGCCTCGCCCATTGCGGCGCCACTCTTTTCGCGTTCGTCGTCACAGGTGGCGCAGGGGCATGCGTCCCGCAGGTATTGGAAGGGATAGATGCTCTTGTGGCCGTCTGACCAGTCGATCTCCACGCCAGTGCCGGTGGTCTTTTGTATGCGGACATTCTTGGGAGTTGTGGAGACCATGCCTCTAGTATAGAAGCGAAAGGCGAACTAATTTGGTTTGAGTGCCGGCATAGATTTCAACTTGTCCTTCAGGCGATAAGCGACTGATTTAGACGTGTCCTCGCCTACTATCTGCTCGCGGATAATGCCTTCACCGTCCACGATCATGTATGTTGGAAAAGCGTGGACGTGGAAATCTTCCGCGATCTGTCCATCGCGGTCGAAGATGTGTTCCCAATTCATTTGTTTCTGTTCGATGAAACTTCGCCATGTATCTTCAGACCGGTCCGCACTGATGCTGATAAGCACTAATTTCTCAGGTGGATACTTCTTGACCAGATCTTTCAGGTCGCCTACGGAATCCCTGCAGGGCCCGCACCATGTCGCCCAGAAGTCCAACACAACTACTTTGCCTGAGTAATCTTTTAGTTCTACGCGCTGGCCTTTCAAGTCTTTCGCTGAGAATTCCGGCGCATAGCGCTCACGTGCCCGCCGCGGATTGTCGATCATCTGCCGTGCATTTGCGGCTTCAGGTCCACTAGGATCGATCTGTAAATAGGTATTTAGTTCGCGTTTGCCATCTTCATCGTTCGAATCTCGCAGGTCCGCGACTCCAAGCCCGTAATGAGCATTGGCATAATTGGGATCAACAGATAGCGCCGTGCGGTATTCGCCATTGGCGTCTTTCAACTTGGCCTTGTCATGGAAGCCGAGTAAAAAATTTCCTTTTATTGTATGGATCTCAGCTTTTTCATCGTTTGTGGCTGAAAGCGAAAGGGCCTTATCTAGGTTATGAAAGGTGGAGTTGGTATCGCCTAAATTCCATTCAGTCGCAGCCAAAGCCATAAAGCACTCGCGACAGCGGTCTTGGCTCTGTTTCAAGGCGCTTTTCAGCGACTTTTCGGCATCCTTGAACTTGTGCTCCGCCATTTTTTGGCGAGCGCCAGCCAGTTCCGCTTGCCAGGGCTGACTGGGAGTAGTTTGCGCAGTCGCGGCTATCAGGGTCACGCATGCGGTGGCCAGAATGAGCTTGTTTAGCGGGTTATGCTCCATCTCGTTGTCTCCTGCCAGCGAATCGTATATACTTTATATCTTACGAATCAAGTAGTTATCCCTCCTGCAGCGAGCCTTCCCAGAAAGAGCTTTTGTTCGGAGCTGGAAAAAAGTTTGGAGCAATAACCATGGCACAAGTATGTGATATCTGCGGCAAAGGCCCGCAATTCGGCAACAAAGTGAGTCACGCGAACAACATTACCAAGCGGCGCTGGAATGTGAATCTGCGTCCGGTGAAGGCCCAGGTGGGCAGCGTTAGCAAGCGCATTCGCGCGTGTACGTCTTGCATCCGCAGCGGTAAAGTGACCAAAGCGGTGGTTCGCAGCAAATCGGCTGTGAAGAAGGCGAGTTAGAACCGTTTCCCGGTATAGTTTCCCGTTAAAAACAACCGCGGATAAGAGACAGATTGAAGAACAAAAGCCTCTCGACTTGAGAGGCTTTTTACTTTCCGCGCCGGATCCGTTCTTATCGTTCTTTTTATCTGTCTTGATCCGCGTGCGACGGTTTCATTTTTGGCGTTCGCGGACGAGGGCTAAATCGAGCCTTCCAGTTTTTCTACTCTTATCGAGCCATCGCCGGTGTGCAAATTCAGCAGGGCGCCGCCATTGCCGATCTTGCCGTGAATCGTCTTTCCGCCGGTGCGGCCGGTCATCTGTACGGGCACCTCGAAATCAATTCGGCCATCGCCGGTCAGCGCTTCTAAATCCGCGGAAAAATCTGCCGGAAGCTGCAAGTGGATGCTGCCGTCATTGGCGCGCATCGACCAATCACTGGTCATCTTTGAACCGGGCAATACGCGTGCTTCCACGCGCCCATCGCCGCTGCGCACGTTGAGCTTGTCAAAACGGCCAGTGACCTCGATCTCACCATCGCCGGAGCCGGCGTCGAGCGTACCGTCAATGTGATCGATCTGCTGCCGACCGTCGCCGCTCTTGAGCGTGAAGTCGCCTTTCATATCATGGACTTCAATATTGCCGTCCTGCGTGTGCAGGTCGAGCCGCGCCAGCTTGGGCATGTGGACGACGATGTCCACGCGGCGATTGCGGGTCCCATTCCAATTGAAATAAAACTCATTGCGATTGGTGGGCACTTCGAGCGAGACATCATTGCCGGTCTGACGATCGGTGATCTGCAAACCGTCTTGGCCGATCTTCCAGTTCTGTGTGGTCACGTGGATATCCACGGTGGATCTGTCCCAAGGTTCCACGCGGATATTGGCGTCGCCCGTCTTTACGTGAAGTTCGGGTCTGCCGTTCAAGCTAAAGGATTTGTTCCATTCGTCAGCGGAGGCGAGCAGGCTAAGGGTGAGGACGGTGAGGGCGATCAGTAGAAGGCGGGAACGCATAAATTCACCTCAATCAGACCAGGGGAGGTCTCAGGGTATATACGTCAATGACGGCCCAAGGTTCCAGACTGTTACAAAGAATTTTCAAATGGTCCGGGGAACGGTTCAGTGCCGCTTAAAGTATTGAACGTCTTTCTCATGCTTTTTTGCGGCGGCCATCGACTTAAATGTGCCTAAGTTACGCCGCTTTCCGGTCTTGGGATTCTTCTTGCGCGAATAGAGGCGATATTCGCCGGATTTGAGCTTGCGAATCATGGTTCATGGGATGCGACGGGCCGGCCTAGTTGTTTACTAATTGATATCGGGCTGTGACCATTTTTATATTCCGGTCTTTTAGAATCATGAACTTGGCGTTTAGATATCTCGCCAATTTATCGATAAGCATCGGGGATATGAAAATATTCCCTCTACAGGACTTCTCCAATCACGGTTGCCGCCGGAGGGGTAGTTTTACGCCAGTGCGATCACATCAATCTCAACCAAACAATCCTTTGGCAAGCGTGCCGCTTCGATGGTGGTGCGCGCCGGTGGGGGCGTGGGGAAATGTTTGCCGTAAACCGCATTCATGGCAGCAAAGTCTGACATGTTCTTGAGGCACACGCCGCAACGGACCACCTTGTCCATGCCACTGCCTGCGGCTTTCAACACTGCCTCAAGGTTCTGCAAGGCACGCTCGGTCTGTGCGGCCACGTCACCCTCCACCAGATTTCCAGTTGCGGGATCCATGGGAGTTTGTCCGGAGCAGAAGATGAATCCGTTGGCCTTGATGGCTTGCGAGTACGGACCTATGGCTTGCGGTGCATCTTTGGTAGCTACGGCTTCGCGGCTGGACATGGTGAGCGCTCCTGTTTGAATGAATGAAATTCTCTCACAACGCTTGCAGAGAGCACCGGACGACCTATCGCCAACACCATGCTTCAAATCGCAAGCAGTAGAGAACGTCTCTGAGGTTGGGGTTCAGCAGTCATTAATGACTTACTTCGTGCTCACTACCAAGCTCTCCGGCGAGCCGGGCATCAAGACCAATTTGTTCTCTTTGAAGCCTGCCTTCTTGCACATGGAATCAAGTTCGGCGAAGGTATAGGCATCGCCTGATGGAGTGCTGCCAAGCATCATCAGTGAAAACATTGCGGCCGGCGGCGGAGTTATGCGGTCAGCATTGGGCACGAATTCCAGCGTTACGGCTTTTCCGCCGGGTTTCAATGCGGCATGCACTTTCCTGAGGAACTTTTCACACGTGGACACGTCGAAGTGGTGCAGGAAATTGGTGATGAGCACCACGTCAAAATCATTGCCGTAATCCACATCGAACGCGCTGCCTGCGATCACTGAGTATCTTTCGCTTACTCCTGCCTTCTTGGCATTCTCTTGCGCCACGGGTAGAACGTTCTTCCAATCCACGGCGACAATCTGGGCGTTCGGATTCTGCCGAGCGATGGTGATGCCGAATACGCCGTGGCCGGCAGCGATGTCGAGGACCTTCATCGGCTTTCCCGCTTTTGCGTCGATGGTTTCAGCGATGGCCTGGGCGGGCATGTGCATCATCGGCGCCATAGCATGCGCGAACTCAACCCACATGGGGTTTTCGGGATCAACGGAGGTCGTCTCCGCCGTGGCGCCGCCTTTACGAACGATGTTCGTAAGGTCCTTGAATTGGTTCACGTGAGGTTCGTGCAGCAAGAACCCGATAGCGCCACCCAGATACGCGGGCGACTTCTTATTAAGGAATATCTCGGAGTCCTGCGTCAATCGATAGTGCTGACCGTCTTTGGAGAGAAACCCGATGATGGTTAATGCATCGCAGAGAATGCGTACGCCGCGCTCAGCGGCATTGCAGCGCTTCGCGATAGCGGGTGCTGTGGAATTTCCATCGGCAATGATGGTGAAGATGTCTAACTCAATGGCGGCCTTCAATACAGCGGTCTGTTGGTAAGCCCCGGCTACGGCGAAAAAAAGCTGCGGCGAGGGTTGTGACGTGGATGCGAAACTCATGAGGCCTCCGTAGCAAGTCTGAAGTTCATTCTAGAGGAATTTGTTTGCATCCGTTTGGCGGCGAACGTATCGAATCCCCCAGGAGTGAAATGGAGTGAGCATGGACCCCACGTTGAAACTTTCTGAATTGTTGGCGTACTGCGAATCGGAGTCTCATAAATGGCGTGATTGGTTTCAGAAGAATCCTGCCGCCCTGGAGGTGAAGACTGACATTGCACAAGCGACAAGCGCGGCTGTGCTGTTGCAGCACATAGTGGCGGTGGACCTGCGGTATGCGCAACGGCTGCTTGGGGAACCAGTCACGGACTACAAAGCGCTGCCGACGGACGCAGTTTCCCTGTTCAAGATCGCAGATGAAGCTTTCGCGAAATTTCGCGGATTTCTTGCTTCGGCGAAAGACGATGACTGGAAGGTCGTACTCGAGTTTCCTACGCGGTCCGCGGGAACATTATCGGCAAGCCGCAAGAAGATATTCATTCACTCTCTATTGCACAGTGTGCGGCATTGGGCGCAACTGGCAACAGCATTACGCGCCGCAGGGTTCAAGCAGGATTGGCCACACGATTTCCTGATGACCGACACGATGCCGTAGAGCCAGCCCTACAGCTTAAGAGTTTTCAAATACTCGCGTAGCCCCTTGCCTAGGTCTTTGCGCTGCAGCGCGAACTCGACAGTAGCTTTAAGGAAGCCGAGCTTGTCGCCGGTGTCATGGCGCACGCCTTCAAAGTTGTATCCGTAGATTTTTTCTTTCTTCAGCAGCAGGCGCATCCCGTCAGTGAGTTGCAGCTCGCCGCCGGCGCCGAGGGGTGTCCGGTCCAATGTCTTGAAGATCTCCGGCGTTAGGATGTAGCGTCCGATGATGGCCTGGTTCGAAGGCGCATCTTCCATCTTTGGTTTTTCGACGAGGTTCTTCACATTGAACAACCGACCGCCGAACTTTCCGCCTTTGATCTGTGTGCCATCGATCACGCCGTAGCTGGAGATCATGGGCCCATCCACGGCTTGTGTGGCGATGATCGATGACTGCGTCTCGTCGAAAGCTTCCACCATTTGCTTAAGGCAGGGCTTCTCTGCGGC
>JAICWB010000339.1 GCA_025935035.1 Terriglobales bacterium | reverse complement strand
CAGGCGCTGAAGTGGTATGGCTGTGCGTCTCTGATACGAAAGCCGTGGAAGAAGTCTTATTCGGGAAAGACGGCGCGATCGAAGGCTTGCAGAAGGGTGCGATCGTCGCCGATTCCAGCACCATCCTGCCGGAGGCCAGCCAGAGGTTCGCGGCAAAGGTCCGCGAGCGCGGCGGCGATTTTGTGGAAGCTCCCGTCACCGGCTCGAAGATCGGCGCGAAAGACGGAACGCTCATCTTCATCACCGGAGGGAAAAAAGAGACGCTGGCAAAACTCGATCCCCTGTTCAAAGTAATGGGTAAACAGGTGATACATGTCGGCGACAACGGTAAGGGCCTGGGCGCGAAGCTGGCCATGAACCTGATGATCGCGTTGATCTATGAAGGGTTTGTCGAAGCGATCACGCTGGCAGACCGGCTCGGAGTCGATCAGAAAGCGCTGTTCTCGCTCATTCAATCATCCATGGTGCGCAGCGGCGTGGTGGATTACAAGATGCCATTCGTGGAGAAACGTGATTTCTCGCCCAACTTCCCCTTGCGTCTCATGCATAAAGACATCCGGTTGATGCTGGAAGCTGGAAAGAAAGTAGGGGTGCCGCTTCCCGGTCTTGAGACCGTGAACGAACTCTACAACGAGGCGCACGCGGCGGGGCGCGACGAACTCGACTATGCGGTAACGCTGCTGACCATCGAGGAAAAGGCGGGAAAGAAGAGCTAGGAAGCTTCAGAAGATACGGTCGCAATGGAGTTCAGCATCTCGAAGAGCGGAACGTCAGAGCCCGGATTGATTTTTTCCAGTGGCAGGGTGACGGAAAAGTGCGGTGACGTCTTGCGGAACGTTACTTGTAAATCTTCTTTGTTCTCAATCGCCATCATCGATTGAAATGCTGCGGTGATCTCACGTTCCCAATTCAGGCGGGTGGTCAATACCACGGGCGTAACACTCTCGAATTTCCACCCCGGCGCTGAAGGATTATTCTCTTTTGCCGAGCGGGCGAACCAGCGCATGTTGCGCAACTCGGCGCTGAATGCCGGGCGATAATCAAGGTCAGCGCGGAACGTGAGCGTCTCGGCCTCCCCTGCTCCAGCTTTCTTCAGCAGTTTCCAGGGCACGCGCGCACTGGTGATCTTCACGCGCACACTGGCGCGGTTGAATACGTTGGATACCAGCCGCAACGGCACTTCGAATTCAGATTTTGAGATCCAGCGAATGCCGGTCACGTGCCCGTGCCCGCCGAGGAATTGTTCGATCCAGCAAAGTATGTGAACTGCGCGGCCTCGGTTGGAATGAGTTGACCAAAACTGCCATCCATAGAAGGCGAGCGCGGCGGCTGCGACAACGATAGAAATAGTCAGGCCCAACACATCTACTTAGATGCGAGCGGCGAGCGGGCAAGATGTAAATGTTTACATGCCTTTGTAGTTGCCGCCATCCACCAGAATGGTCTGCCCGGTGATGTAAGCGGCAAGGTCGGAAGCCAGCCAAACGATTGCATCTGCAATCTCTTGCGGGTCTGCCAGCCGCCTCATGGGAATCTCGGCCGCCCATTTGTCATAGATATCTTTTTCGGCGACGTTAGCTGCCTTGGCCCGCGAAGCCGCCAGGGACGTAAGCCGTTGTGTGGCTGTGTATCCCGGAGCGACATTGTTGACGGTGATGTTGTCTTTGCCGAACTCAGCGGCGAGGCTCTTTACTAAACCAACGACCGCCGGGCGTATCGCGCTGGATAGGATCAAATCCGGGATCGGCTGCCGCACGGAGGTGGAAGTGATAGTGATGATTCGTCCCCACTTGTTCTTTTGCATATGCGGAATGACTTCACGAGAGAGGTGCACCACACTCATGAAGTTCATGTTGAACGCTTGCTGCCATTCCTCGCCGGATGTCTGCAGAAAGAACTTCGCCGGAGGGCCGGCGGCGTTGGTGACGCAAACATCAACGCGGCCGTATTTCTTCACGATGTCCGCGACGAATTTTTCAACCCCCGCGCCGTAGGTAACGTCAAGCTGCTGGGCGAACACCTCTGCGCCGGTGGATTTGCGGATCCCAGCCGCAGCCGCCTGTATCTTTTCTTCCGTGCGCGAGCAGATGGCCACGATGCAGCCTTCCGCGGCGAACGTCTGCGCGGCCGAACGGGCCATGCCTTCGCTGGCGCCGGCTACGAGGACCACTTTGCCTTTGAGTCCGGTGTTCATGGTTTCACTTCCTGTT
>JAICWB010000127.1 GCA_025935035.1 Terriglobales bacterium | reverse complement strand
ACTGACAACTGACTACTGACAACTGACTACTTCTTCTCCTTAGGCCTCGTCTTGATCCAGATAGGCGAGCCTTCAAATCCAAATGCAGCGCGTATTTGGTTTTCCAAGAACCGTTCGTAAGAGAAGTGCAGCTTCACATCGCGGTCAATGAACAGCACAAACGTCGGCGGAGCCACGTTTGTCTGTGTCATGTAATAGATGCGCACGCGTTTTGACATCGGTACCGACGCGCGCTCAAAATCCACATGCTTCAGGAACCGGTTCATCTGCCCGGTAGTGATTCGTTTGAAGCGCTCTTTCGTCACGGTCTGTATCGCGGCGAATATCTTGTCCGCGTTCTTGCCAGACGCCGCCGACACAAACAGCACAGGCGCATAGTTCAAAAACTTCAGCGCACGGCGTGCCTGCTCTTCAAATATCTTGCGGTCTGCCGGCGGCTTGCCGTCGGTCCGCCCACTGGTCACCAAATCCCACTTATTGATCACAATGATGATCGAGCGTCCACTCTCATGGGCGTAACCCGCGATTGTCGCATCACTACTGGTCACACCTTCGGTGGCATCAACTACCAGCAGCGCCACATCCGCCTGTTCAAGATGTTTGCGCGCCATCACCACGCTGAGCTTCTCCGCCATGAGCTTCGTCTTGCCCTTGCGACGGATCCCCGCCGTATCAATGAACCGGTACTTCTTCCCGTCACGCTTCACCAATTCGTCCACAGCGTCACGCGTAGTACCCGCGATCGGTGACACGATTGCGCGGGTCGTGCCAGTAAGCCGGTTCAACAAAGTCGATTTGCCTACATTCGGCCGACCGATGATCGCGATCTTGATCTCGTCAGGCATGGCAGGCTTGCGTTCGCCGGAAGATCCATCGTCGGACGCTTTGCGTAAATCCGCATCACCCGCCGCACTGTCCGCTTCCTCGTCAGCCTCGTCTTCCTTAGCGTCCTCCGCGTCCTTTGCGGTGAGTTCCTTCACCGGCAACACCCGCAGTGCCGCCTCCAGCAACTCCGCCACATTCGTCCCATGTTCGGCAGTAATAAAGTGCACGTCGCGGATTCCCATCTTCCTGAACTCTTCCGCGTCGGCTTGCTGTTTAGGAGAATCGATCTTGTTTACCGCCAGCATCAGCGGCTTGCCGCCGCGCAGCAAAATGCGCGCCAGATCCATGTCAGTCGATGTCAGATGCGAGCGCCCGTCCACCACAAACACGATCGCGTCCGCCTCTTCTAGTGCGACTTTTGCTTGGGAATAAATCTCAGAAGGGATCAGGTCGCGGTCATCCGGCACAATGCCGCCGGTATCTACTACGCGTATCTGCCGCCCGTTCCAATCCGCATCGCCGTAGATGCGGTCACGCGTGATGCCCGGCTCATCGCCCACGATCGAACGCCGCGACCCCACAAGCCGGTTGAAAAGCGTGGACTTCCCCACGTTCGGCCGGCCGACAATGGCCAGCGTAGGCGGCGCCTCAGCGCGCCTCTTTCTTTTCTTCTGTGATGTGTTGGGCAATTTCTTCTCTGTCAGGGAGGACTAGGGCGATTCACGCGCTGCAATCCATAAGCCCACCTATTATATTGGGAAGTCGCGTCAGCCCATTCGGGAAACGGAAAACCGGAAACGGGAAACCGAATTTCTAGAAACTAGAAACGAGAAACGAGAAACTGTCTACAAACCCCCAATCCGCGCAGGGAACCGCCCCGGCAAAGTTCCCGTCGCTGCACCAGTTCTTCGGCCCCGGCGGCAAACTCGCACAGGCGCATCCAGCCTATGAGTTCCGCAAAGGACAGCTCGCCATGGCAGAAGCCGTCGAGCGCGCGCTTGAAGAGAAGCGCCATCTCATCGTCGAAGCCGGCACTGGAACCGGCAAGACGCTCGCGTATCTTCTTCCTGTCATCCTCTCTGGCAAGCGCGTCATCATCTCCACCGGAACAAAGAATCTTCAAGAGCAGCTTTTCTACAAAGATATTCCGTTCCTAGAGAACATCCTCGGCGAACTGCGCGTCTGCTACATGAAAGGACGCAACAATTATCTCTGCCGCGAGAAACTGTACCAACTCACCGATCAGCCTATTCTCACCGGTCTCGAAGAGATCGATCAATACCGCAAGATCTCTGAGTGGGAGAAGCTGACGGAGACCGGCGATCGCGCAGAGCTATCAGAGCTGCCGGAAAACTCAGCACTTTGGCATAAGCTCGACGCCCGCACTGAAGCCTGCACCGGACAAAAGTGCCCGCAGTTCGACCGCTGTTTCATCACAGAGATGCACCGGCGCGCAGTCGAGAGTGACATCATCATCGTGAACCACCATCTCTTCTTCGCTGACCTCGCCATCCGCCAGCAGACGGAAGAAGCAGGCGGCGTCGGCATCCTGCCTGAGTTTTCGGCCGTCATCTTTGACGAAGCCCATGAACTCGAAGACGTGGCCGGCAGCTACTTCGGCGTCACGGTAAGCAATCTGCGATTCGATGATCTCGCGCGCGACACCGAGATCACCCTGCGCATGAAGAATGCGCTTTCCGCCGCAGTCGTCCAAGCCTGCGCCAATCTTCGCGAACGCTCGCAGTTCTTCTTCGGACTGCTTCCCCAAGGTGATTCGCGCTTTGCTTTCACCACGCGCAACGAATTCATGGAAGAGAATGGCGACGAATTCCTCTCCGTCATGAACGCCATCACGCGTCTGGCCACCGAGCTCGACCTCATGCCGCAAAAGCCGGAAGAGGTCTTCAACCTCGTTCGCCGCGCCAATGAATTGCAGGCGCAACTGCAATTCATAATGGAGTCACGCGACAAGAACACTGTCTTCTGGATCGAGCGTCGCGGCAGTGGTGGTGGAAGAGGGAAGCAGAACGTGTTTCTGCAGGCCACGCCTATTGATGTCTCACAACTGTTGAAACAAACACTCTTCGAGAACGTCGAGACCGCCGTGCTCACGTCAGCCACGCTAGCTGTCTCCGGCAATTTTGATTACGTGCGCAAGCGAGTGGGCCTCGACCACGCGCGAGAGATGGTAGTGCCCTCGCACTTTGATTACAACCAGCAGGCATTGCTTTATGTCCCGCCTGACATGCCCGACCCGCGCTCCGAGCAATTTCCGCGCATCGCCGCCGACAAGATCCGCCGCGTGCTCGAATGTTCGCAAGGCCGCGCCTTCTGCCTCTTCACCAGCTACAACCTGATGAATGATGTGTACGAGCGGCTACTGGGCGAACTCGATTACCCCATGCTGTTGCAAGGCTCCGCGCCCAAGAACGCGCTGCTCGACGAATTCCGCATCACGCCCAACGCAGTCCTTTTCGGCACGTCCTCATTCTGGCAAGGCGTAGACGTGCAAGGTGAGCAGCTCAGCTGCGTGATCATTGATCGGCTTCCATTCATGGTGCCGAATGATCCCGTGGTCGCCGCGCGCATCAATGCCATCAATTCTGACGGTGGCAATGCGTTCTTCGACTATCAAGTCCCCGCGGCAGTCATTACTCTCAAACAAGGCTTCGGACGCCTTATCCGTTCTCTCAAAGACCGCGGCGTGCTTGTCTTGCTCGACAACCGCATCCGCACCCAGCGCTACGGCAAAGTCTTCCTCGAAAGCCTGCCGAACTACAAACGCTCCACCGATCTGGCAGACGTAGAATTCTTCTTCGGCCTCAGATAAAAAAGCCTCACACGACCGTGCCCCATCCCTTATCGCGCGATTTTGTTCTTGCGCGATAGGGTGGGCACCCGACAACTCGCACGAGCTACGTTTGCCACCGTCATAGCTAGTGCGCCTTCGTGTGCACTTCGTGTCCTTCGTGTGAAACAAGTCGACGGGGTAGAATTATTAATGACCCCGCCCTCTCTGGCACGCATAGGAGCTCCATCAACAAATGTTCGAAGTAACCGTAGAAGAAACATTCGCCGCAGGCCATTATCTGCGCAATTACAAAGGCAAGTGCGAGAATCCCCACGGACACAACTACAAGGTCCTCGTCACCCTGCAAGGCCGCGAACTGGATAAAGCCGGCCTGCTGCTCGATTTCAAAGACCTGAAATCCGTGATGCGTGATGTGGTCTCACGTTTAGACCACCAGATGATCAATGACGTGGCGCCATTCACCGAACTGAATCCCTCGGCAGAGAACCTCGCGAAATATTTCTACGAAGAGTCGAACACGCGTCTGAAGACAGTGACCAACGGCCGCGTAAGCGTGAAAGCCGTAACCATGTTCGAGACCGACACCACCAACGCCACCTACTTCGAATGATTTTGAATTTGCTCTTGCTAGCCACTAGCCACTAATCACTAGCCACTGGTTTTGCACATGCACATCATCGAGATCTACAAATCCGTGCAAGGCGAATCTACTTTTGCAGGGCTGCCATGCATCTTCGTACGCCTCGCAGGATGCAACTTGCGCTGCTCGTGGTGTGACAGTGAATACACATTCTCCGGCGGCAAGAAAATGTCAGTGGGTGAGATCGAGAAAGCTGTGCACGCACTATCGCCCTGCAAGCTCGTGGAGATCACCGGCGGCGAGCCCATGTTGCAGGAGAAAGGTCTGCTCCCGTTTATTGAAGGTCTTCTCTCCGGCGGATACACCGTCCTGATGGAAACCAGCGGCGAGCGTCCGTTAGCGAATGTTCCCAAAGCAGTCCACAAGATCGTAGACGTGAAATGTCCCGCCTCTGGGGAAGGCAAGAGCTTCCATCTTCCGAACCTCGACGCGCTTACACAAAACGACGAAATCAAGTTCGTCATCGCCGACCGTGGTGACTACGAGTTCGCCCGCGACTTCGTCCGCCAACACTCGCTCGACACCAAAGTCAACGCCGTCCTCTTCTCGCCAGCATTCCGCAAAGACGCTGCGCCCGCACGCGACGCGGCCAACTGCCTCCTCGATCCGCAACGGCTCGTCGAGTGGATACTGGCCGATGGCCTCGACGTCCGCCTAAGCCTGCAAATCCATAAATTCATTTGGGAACCGCTGAAGAAAGGTGTATAAAATCGCCGGATTCAGGCTGGCAAAACAAACCATTCCAGCCACTTTGGCCATCTAAGCGTTAAATCCTTTTATAATCAGTATCGCTATCATTCGCTCGTGGAGGCACCAATGAAGCATCGCTTTTACGTTGTTCTCGTGGCACTCGGCTTGTTTGCCATGACCGCCGTTCCCGCCCTTGCCCAATACACCCAGATAAAAGGGTCCATCAAAGGCACTGATGGTAAGCCCATTCCAGACGTGAAGGTTGATTTCAAGAACTCCGCCACAGGTCAGCAGATCCATCTGAAGTCAGACAAGAAAGGTGAGTTCTTCTCCATCGGCGTCAGCCCCGGCACATACAACGTGGAGTTCACTGATAAGAGCGGTCAGAAAATTTGGAGTCTCACCAATCTTCCTGTCACTTTGCAACAAGAAGTGAATCTGGTCGATGTTGACTTGCAGAAAGAGAAAGCCGCCGCTGCCGCCTCAGGCAAAGAGCCGGTGATGACTGAAGAGCAGAAGAAACAGGTGGAAGCGGTCAACAAAGAGAACGCGAACATAAAGAATCTGAACGCTCTTCTTCAGCAGGGCCGCGCGCTCGAAGCCACTGACCCCAATCAGGCCATTCCCATCTACAAGCAAGCCACAGACGCTGATCCCACTCGCCCGCTGCTCTGGGCTGTGCTCGGCAATGCCACGTTGAACGCGGCACGCAAAGATACTGACCCCGCGTCAAAAAAGCAGAAGTATAGCGACTCAGCGGACGAGTTGAAAAAGGCGATTGACCTGGCTACGGCTTCCACGGATCCGAAGGCCAAAGCATCGCTCGGCGGGTACTACAACAATTACGCTGAAGCTCTCGGGCACTCCGGCAAAGCGGACGACGCTGCCGCTGCCTACGCCAAGGCAGCAGAGCTTGATCCGCCCAATGCCGCCATGTATTACCGCAACGCCGGCATCACCTATGAGAACGGCGGCAAGATCGATGAAGCCGTAGCAGCCTATGACAAATCCATCGCCGCTGACCCCAACGCCGCGGACAGCTATTTCCGCAAGGGCATCACTCTGCTGGGCAAGGCCACCACTAAAGGCGACAAGATGGAGGCACCGCCGGGCACCGAAGAGGCCTTCGACAAATACCTTGAGCTCGCGCCTGACGGTCCCAATGCCGAAACAGCCAAACAGATGTTGGCCACCATCGGCGCAAAGGTTCAAACCAGCTACGGCAAAGGCAAGAAGAAGTAGTTTCAGACGAATACAAGGGGGGCGCCCCATCCTAACCCTCTTTTGGTTAGGGTGGGGCTTTTCATTGTTCTAACGAATCTCCATTTAGAATCTCGATCAGATGTCAGAGATCATCCACACCTTTGACGAAGCGCGCGCATGCGTCGAACGACAGGCGCAACGACTCCGCGCATCCGGCACAGAAACCCTCTTCGTACTCGAATGTCTCAATCGCGTCCTCGCTGAAGACATTCACGCGGACCGCGACCTCCCGCCGTTCCCCCGCGCTACACGTGATGGCTACGCCCTCCGCGCCGCCGACATCGCCCAAATTCCAGCTACACTCCGTCTCATCGGCCAGGTAAAAGCCGGCTCCGCGCTGTCCGAAAACATTAAGCTCGCGAATGGCGCCTGCGTAGAGATCATGACCGGTGCGCCCGTTCCGCCCGGTGCCGACGCAGTCGTTATGGTCGAATACACCACCGCATCCGGCGATTCAGTCATCATCAGCCGCACCGCTATCGCCGGCGAAAATATCGTCCCACGCGGCAAAGAAGCTATCGCCAGCCAACTGGTACTCTCCAAAGGCACGCGCCTCAAACACGCACAAGTCGCCGTCGCAACATCCGTAGGCAAGTCACAAGTCGCCGTCTTCAAGAAGCCGCGTGTCGCCATCCTCTCCACCGGTGACGAGATCGTTGACGTGGCCTCCGCACCCGGCCACTATCAGATCCGCAACTCCAACAGCTTTTCACTAGCCGCCCAAGTCATAGCGGCAGGTGCCGAACCTGTTCAGCTCCCCATCGCGCCCGACGAGCCCACCCGCCTCCGCGAACTCATCGCCGAAGGCCTCAAGTCAGATCTGCTGCTCCTCTCCGGCGGTGTTTCCATGGGTAAATACGATCTCGTCGAACAAGTACTCCGTGATTTCGACTCCGAATTCTTTTTCACCGGCGCCAAGATCCAACCGGGAAAACCCGTCGTCTTCGGCCGAACAAGTACCGCTGAAATGGCACCGCTCGACACCAGTACCGCCGGCGTCCCGCCAGCTGTCCTGAGGGCATCCTGCCCTCAGCGCACTGGCACATATTTCCTCGGACTCCCCGGCAACCCGCTCTCCACCATGGTCACCTTCACCCTCTTCGCGCGCCCGCTGATTGATGCTCTCTCCGGCGCGCAACCCGCGCCACTAGTTTTCGCCAAAGCCGCACTCAGCGAAGCGTTCACCACCAAGCCCGGCCTCACGCGCTTCCTCCCAGCCGCGCTCTCCGGACCGCACTCCGCACCGCAAGTCGAACTGATACGATGGCAAGGTTCCGGAGACGTAGTTTCTATGTCGCGCGCCAATTGCTTAGCCGTCATTCCGCCCGACAAAGAATCCGTCGCCGCCGGCGAACTCATCTCTGTCCTGATCCAATGACGCCCAAATCACGGAAGCCGCCCAACCGAAAGAACAAGCTCTCCCACTACGACACGACCGGCCGCGCCTCCATGGTGGACGTCTCTGCCAAGCAAACCACCAAGCGCACCGCCGAAGCCTCAGCCTTCGTGGCCATGTCGCGCACCGTGCTCAAAGCTCTGCCCAAGAATAAGAAAGGCGACCCGCTCGAAGTCGCCCGATTCGCCGGAATCGCCGCCGCCAAGCGCACCGCCGAGCTCATCCCCATGTGCCACAGCCTGCCACTTTCCCACGTTGATGTGACCGCTCGCGTGTGCGAGAATGGCGT
>JAICWB010000061.1 GCA_025935035.1 Terriglobales bacterium | reverse complement strand
GCAGCAACATCAGTGGCAGCCGACTCCAAGATGGCGCGGTTCGCCTCCCGCTCTTGCGTGAGCGATTCCAACTGCGCCACAGTACGCGTCAGCTCTGCTTCAGCGGCTACGGTCCGCGCCAGCAACTCAGCGCAACGCTCTTCATTGGTCGCCTTGCGTGCACTCGACCGGTCATTCTCCAGCGTGATCGCGCTGATGCGTTCGCGATTCTGGTTCGCCTCATCTTCCAGCGCGTAGCCGCGCTGCGTGCGTTCTGAGTGCGCAGCGTCAAGCTGTTCTACAACCTCACTCTTCAGCCGCATCGTCTTGGATATTTCCTGCAGTTCCGCTTCGATTTCCGTCGCTTCTTTCGCCAACTGCGCAAACTTGCCCGCCAGCACAATGCGCAGCTTCTCGCGCATCTCATCGCGCAAGATGGCATAGCGCTCTGCCTTGTTCGCCTGGCGCTTGAGCGAATTCATCTGCCGTGTGACCTCATCAAAAATGTCATTGATGCGAGCCAGGTTGAGCTTCGCCGCTTCCAGCCGCGATTCCGCCAGCCGTTTGCGCGTCTTGTATTTCGTAATGCCCGCTGCCTCTTCGATGATCGCCCTGCGGTCATACGGCTTGCTGCTCAGGATTTGCCCGATACGGCCCTGCTCAATGATGGCGTATGACTCCGGTCCCAGACCCGTGCCCATGAAGATGTCCTGGATGTCACGCAGGCGGCACAGCTTGCCGTTCAGCAGGTATTCGCTCTCGCCCGTGCGGAACAAGCGGCGCGTCACCACGATCTCGCCGGCTCTCAATTGCGGATTACCAAACTTCCTGCGGCGTATCTTCAGCACAACATTTTCCGCCGATGCCCCCGCCTCCGCACCCGCTTCGCCTTCCGCCGTCACGCCTTCAGCACTCTGCTCTTCCGGAGCCTCAGCCGCCCGCGGATTATCGCCCGGCTCTTCCGGCTCATCGCTCTGCAGTGTGATCAAGTTCCCGTCTTTATCAAATTTCTTTCCCGGCTGCGCTTCCACGGTGGCAGCTTCGGCTTCCGCAGACTTCGCCGTGCGAAGCGCTGCCTCATCCCAATCATCCTCACCCGGCATTTCGTTGCGGACATCGATCTCCGGTTCGCCCGAGGCATCCGCGCCGTCATAGACTCCCGGGTCAATCAGCGTCAGCGACACTTCCGCCATGCCCGTCGGCTTGCGGTCACGTGTGCCGGCAAAGATCACGTCTTCCATGCGCACGCCGCGTAGGCTCTTCACGGACTGTTCGCCCAGCACCCAGCTTATGGCATCAGAGATGTTCGATTTTCCGCACCCGTTCGGTCCCACAACCGCGGCAATACCTTCGCCGTGAAATTTCAGTTCGGTGCGGTCACAGAATGACTTGAATCCCAGGATCTGCAGTTTCTTCAGTTTGAGCAACGCAATGCTCCTTATTACGCTCGGCCGCCACGCGGGGCGACTGGCATCAGTCAAAAACAAACACGCAAACCGCACCATCAGGCGAACACGCCCGATAGCGCACTAGACGCTGCACCAGCCAATTAACGCAAATCGTTAGTCGGGAAGCCTTATCTTTGCCGGCTCGGCCAGGGCGAGTGGTTCAAGCCAAAAGCTTCACGCTTAATGGCTCAAAAATAACCCTGTTACCTACGGCGGTCAAGGCTTAAACGCAATATCTTGTGGATTAGTTCGCACTTACCCATTATATTGCACCTTCAATGCAGCAAACGACGAAAACACTGCCACGCGAATGGTTCAAACGCAGGTTTGAAATGTCATCATTGGGGATACTTCAGAGAGCCGCAGAGTGACTTCATCTTACGTGGAAAACTCGCAAAAGTCCAGTAAAAATAGGCGTTTTAGGCACTTTTTATGAATTTCCAACCTAGCGCTGAGAGCGCCCAGCAAGAGTTCAACTTCCGCTGGACCCTGCTCGCGGGCGCGTCTATACTGCTCGCATCAGCGGCTTTACTCCAGCTCTCGCGAAGCTCGGAAGCGATGGTCGCTCTGGTGGCCGCGGGGATGTTCATCGCCGGATTCGCCGCGCGACGGTTACTGGCGACAGATTCCACTACCCATCATTTCCGCGTGGTCCAACGTCTTCGGCTGATCGCGGGTGCGGCAACCATCCTCTGTGCGGCCGTGCTCGATCACGGTAACAGGACCGTCGTGTTGATTCTGTCAGTTGTCTTGTTGTGGTTGGTCTGCGTGAGTGCCTTCCTGCAGATAGGGGCGCGCTATGCGCCAGCCCAGGCAAACTTCTTCCCATATGTGCAATACCTCGGCGATTTCTGGGTCGCCATCTTTCTGGCCGTCTATGGTTCGCCGTGGATGCTGGTCGCGGGCATACTTTCCCTCGCCGCGCCTACGGCCATGGTCGCCATCCCGCCACGCGACAAGCGCCTGCTGCCGGTGATCGTTCTCTCGGTCGCTGCACTGTTCCTCTTCGGCATTCCGCCGGAAGGACGGCTCCTCGGAATCTATCTGATCGCGGCCGTCGCTCTGCCCGCTTGGGCCGCGCACCACCTAGTCTTGCTAGCTAGACACCTCGCCGCTCTCACGGCTTCTGCGTCGGACGGATCAGCAACTCACTGACAAATGATTGCGGCGCCTGCGTCACCAGCATGGCCACCGCGTGAGCAACATCATCCGGTTGCAGCATCTTGCTCTTGTTCTTGCCTTCATGCGGACTCAGGTCAGTGTCCACCGATCCCGGACAAACCACTGACACGCGAACATTGCTTCCTCGCAACTCTTCTGCAACGGAGTAGCTCAGCCCATTCAATCCCCACTTTGACGCTGCGTACGCCGCGCCATTCGCCATCGGATTTTTTCCGGCGAGGGAAGAGAGGTTGATGATGTGTCCACCGCCCGCCTTGATCATGCCCGGCGCGAATGCGCGGATGCAGTAAAACACCCCGCGAAGGTTCGTATTCATCACCGCATCCCATTCCGCGGGCTCCATCTTTATCAGCGGCTGGGAAAAGGCGCCGATCCCCGCATTGTTCACCAGCACATCCACTCGTCCGAATTCCTTTGAGATCCGAACAGCGGCGGCCTCTACGGAGCCGACATCAGTCACATCGCACTCTACCGTCAGAGCCCTCCCGCCGGCTTTCGTTATGGCATTCGCGGTTCTTTCCAACGTTTCCTGCGTTCGCCCGCAAACAGCCAAGGAAGCGCCTAACTCCGCCAGTTTCTGGGCGATGGCCGCTCCTATGCCGCTTCCACCGCCTGTCACGACCGCCACTGTATTTTTCTGCAACTTTTGTCCGGCCATACGTTCTCCTTTGGTGTCTAAGTCAGCTGAACTGTACAGATGCGCCAATTTCCGGACTTTGTGCAAACAAAATCCAGAGTTCTGCATCTTATCGTTGTAGTTACCAGTGATAGGTATGCTTGCCAGAAGTGGGTTGCGTTTTTATAATCCATGGGCACCGCTTCATGTGGCCCCCGCCAGTATGCGGTCGTGGGCAGCCCGACGGGGCTGTCTTGCCATCAAGTCACATGGAAGAACACGGGCCTCACGTTATAAGCCGCAGTACCCAGTCGGAACGAGCTACCGCAGTGGGTTTGCCGGCGTCATTTTCCGTAAAGTACAAGACGCATCGCCAAGGAGCAATTGAATGAAGAAGTTCCTCATTGCCGCCGTACTCATATCAGCCACGGCATTTGCACAGACTACGCCTGCCCCCACCCAAGGCGGCTCATCTCCCACACAAGGCACTACGTCCCCTGCGCAACAGAAGACGATCAAAGACCCGGCGGAATACAACGCCTATATCACCGCCACAGGCTTGACTGACCCTAACCAGAAAGCCTCCGCGCTGGATAGCTTCGTTCAGCAGTATCCCAACAGCGTTGTGAAGGAAGATGCTTTGGCCGCTGAAATGGCGGCATACCAACAGGCCGGCAATTCCGCCAAGAGCATGGAAGTTGCCGCCAAGGTGCTGCAAGCTAATCCCAACAATATTCCCGCCTGCGTCGTATTGGTTTATGGAAAACGTCAGGACGCCGTAAAGACCCAAAACGTGAATGAGGCCAACGAAGCGGGCGATCAGGCCACCCGCTGCCTTTCCGCATTGCAGACCTGGCAAAAACCCGAAGGCATGAAGGATGAAGACTTCCAGAAACAGAAGACCGTCTTCACCTCCATTTTGAATAACGCCGCAGGCACCAAGGCTCTGCAAGCCAAGGATTACCCCACCGCGCAGAAGTATTTGACCGAGGCCGTCAAAGCCAACCCCAAGAGTCCAGACGACACTTACAATCTGGCCCTCGCCTATTTACTTCCCAAGCCGAATACAGATGAGAACACCCTGACAGGTTTGTGGTACATCGGTCGCGCGCTCGGCCTCGTCGCCGGCAATGCCGCTGCGGAACAGCAGATCGGCAACTACGGCAAGAGCGTCTACCGCCACTACCACGGCGCCGACGACGGTTGGGACCAGTTCATTGCGCAGGTGAAGGCCGCGCCGGACTCGAATCCGCCTGCTGACCTTGCCACCATGATCAAGAAGGCTCCATCACCGGCGGAACAGGTGAAAGACATCATCGCCAAGAACCCTGATCTTACTCAGGCCGACTTCGGCACCTGGGTATTGGTCTTCACTTACGGTGATCAGCAAACTAAAGATACTTCCTTCGAGCAGTTGAAGGGCAAGGGCTTCAAGTTCCAAGGTCAGGTCATCAGCGCCGACGCCAACTCCGCTGACATCGCCCTCACGCAAGACGCGATTGACGCGAAGAAGGCTGAAGTCCACGTCACGATGGAAGAGCCGTTCAAAAAGGTTCCGGCGCCGGGCAGCACATTGCAGTTCCAGGGCAATCCCGTCTCCTACACCTCTGACCCCTTCCTTATCACAATGGACAAGGGCATTGACTTGACCCCGGCGCCCAAGCGGCCAACCAGGCCCGCGCCGCGGCGTCCAGCCACGCGCAAGAAGTAACTTGTAAATTGTATTTGGGGAAGCAGCGACCGACGGTCGCTGCTTTCTTATTTTGCGGTAATTTCCAGTGATTACACTTGGGAGAGATTAAATCCGTCTTTGATCAGTCTTTTATCCGCGGTTAGAGTTTTGACTTTCCTGGAAAAAAGGGAAACGGAAACGAATTGCTACTGCCCCAGCATTAAACGCTTGATCGAACTGGCGCGCCCGCTGGTTGCGTCGCACTCGATCAGCGCCGCCGCCATCCGCGGATCATTCTTCGCCGCCTCAAACTTGCCCGGCATATTAGTGAGAAAGCGCTTCAGAACCATTTCTTTCTCCACGCCGATGATGCTGTCATACGGTCCGCTCATGCCGACATCCGTTTGGTAAGCAGTTCCATTCGGCAGCACACATTCATCCGCCGTAGGCACATGCGTATGCGTGCCGAGCACAGCGGTCACGCGGCCATCCAGATAATGCCCCAGCGCCATCTTCTCTGATGTTGCCTCGGCATGGATGTCCACCAGAATGACCTTCGCCTTCATCGCCGCGACCAGCCGGTCTGCCACGCGAAAGGGGTCATCATTCGTAGCCATGAACACGCGCCCCTGCAGATTGAGCACCCCGTAGGGAACACCGCTTTTAGTCGTCCCCTCGTAAGAACCAAATCCCGGAGTCCCCGCCGGATAGTTCGCCGGACGCAGCACTCGCCGTGCCTGCGCCTTCGCATCTCCGTTGGCGGAGTTGAAATACTCGATGATCTCTTTTTTGTCCCACACGTGATTGCCCGTGGTTAGAACATCCGCGCCAAGTTCAAAAAGTTCTTCTGCGATCGCCGGTGTCACCCCAAAACCACCCGCAGAGTTCTCCGCATTCATCACCAGAAGCTCGACCTTGTTCGACTCCACCACATGATGCACGTGCTCGCGGACGATCTTGCGACCCGGGCTGCCAAAAATATCGCCGACAAAAAGGATGTTCACGCAATCTATGGTATCAGTCGCGAGGAAGGCTAAGGCTGCAGTTCCACCGTGCGCAGGAAGTCATAATTGCCCGATTGCGGGATGTTGACGTTCTTCAAACGCTTCGAATATACGGCCACCATTTTCAGATACCAGAGGTCAACGTAAGGCAGGTCTTCTGACAACTGCTCTTGCACCTTGAAGTAAAGCTGCTTGCGTTTCGCCTTGTCCGGTTCGACGCGCGCCGCATCCAGCCACGCGTCCACTTGATGGTTCACGTAATATCCGCGGTTCGCCCGCTTGGGCGGAAAACTATTGGAATGGAACACATGCTCGAAGATCCCAGGATCTTCATTGTCCCCCAGCCAGCGCAGGGAATACATCTGGAACGCGCCTTTCACCACGTCAGAATAAAAAGTAGCGAACTCGAACGTCCGAATATCCAGCGCGATCCCCACCTCGCGCAATTGTTGCTGCAAAACAGCAGCCAACAGCCGCGTCATTTCCTCAGTAGAGGTCTTGATGGTCAGATGAAAGCGCACACCATTCGCTGTGCGATAGCCCGCATCATCCAAGATTTGGTTAGCTCGTTTTGGGTCATGGTCATACTCGCGCACATTCGGGTCGTACGCCCAATGCTGCTCGGGAAGAACGCTGTTCGCCGGCTTCGCCGCATCGCGCCATAAGTAATGGATCATCGCCTGCCGGTCGATGGCATACGCGATCGCCTGCCGCACCCGCACATCTTTGAGTATCGGATCGCGCAGATTGAATGCCAGATACATCAGCACCGTGCCCGGCGTGATCGAGACCTGCAGGTTTGGGTCGTGCCGCATCGCGTCGATCATGTCCGGCGTGATCGCGTTCAGTGCGATGTCCGCCGACCCCTTGCGCAACTCGAGCGCGCGCGTAGTGATGTCGGGCACAACCGCGAAGCGCACGCGCTTGATTCTTGGCTTCTCGCCCCAATAATCATCGTTTCGCTCGATGACCAATTCGCTGTCTTGCTCTTCGCTCACGAACTTGAACGGCCCAGTGCCGTTCGGCGCATGCGCCAGATCTTTCCCGCTCCCGTAAGGCACAATGCCCAGTGCTCCGTCGCTAAGATTCCATAGCAAGGACGCGTACGGCGCGCTCAAATGCAACACGACGGTGTAATCGTCCGGCGTGTCCACGCGCTCAATGTATTTATACGTGCTCGATTTCGCGGATACGACCGTGCCTTGGATGAGCGAGTCGATCGTCCACTTCACATCGCGCGAACTAAGGGACATGCCGTTATGGAAGCGCACGCCATGCCGCAGATGAAAAATGTAGGTAAGCGGATCAGGTGTCTCCCATCGCTCCGCCAATGACGGCTGCAGGTCAAAATGCTCATCGCGCCGCACCAGCGAATCGTACAGCAGCTTTCCAATACGCTCCGACTGGTCATCCGTCCCGATGCGCGGGTCAAGGTTCGCGGGACTGCTCTCGATGATCATCACCAGCGTGTCCGGGGGCGCGTGATGCGAACACGCTGTGAAAAGCAGAACGCAGCCCAGCGCGAGCAGCCAGCGCCCAGCCCGCCATGCTCTAGGCATACGAAATCTTGCCCAATATCGCGGGTTTCTTCGCACCGGTGGCCGATGGCACATTCGACGGCCGCCGATGCCAGGTTTGATATGCCAATAACGCGAAGGCAATGGCTTCTTTCGCTTGCGCGGGCACGCCGAATTCTTGTGACGAAACCACGCTGAGTCCCATCGGCGTAATCTCATCTTTTAACATTTTCATCAACGTTCTGTTTTTGGCTCCGCCGCCGGCCACGATGTAGTCGGAGTATCGCCCTTGTTTCACGACGAATCGGCGCAGGGCGTCGCCGATCGACTTTGCTGTCAAAGCTGTAGCCGTCGCCACCACATCTTGCTTGCGTGCACTGCCGCAAGAATCAATAAAGTCATCCACGAACTCCCGGCCGAATTCCTCCCGTCCGGCGGTCTTCGGTGGACGGCTCTTGAAATAAGGGTGCCGTAGCGCGTGGCTCAAAGAGCCGTGGAGCACTTCGCCCGAAGCCGCGATATTGCCATCGCGATCGAATCGTTCGCCATACAACCGCTCCATGCATGCGTCAATCACCATATTGGCTGGCCCTGTATCGAAGGCTAAGAGGTCATCGAGCGATGCGCCCGCGCGGATGGCCGTTAAATTTCCAATGCCCCCCAGGTTCTGCAGGATGCGTCCGCGCTTCTTGTCGCGATAGACAATGTAATCAAGAAAGGGAACCAGCGGCGCCCCTTTACCACCCGCAGCCATGTCCGCCGGACGGAAGTCAGAGACAACATTCGTGCCTAGCCGTGCGGCAAGAACCGCGCCCTCTCCTAATTGCCAAGTGCAGCTGATCTGCGCGTCCAGAAACTTTTCGCGCTCGCCTTGGTGATAGATGGTCTGCCCATGACACCCCACCAGGTCCATCTTTTTGGTCTTCGCCTTACGCAACGCGGATTTCACGGCGTCTGCGTACAGCTCGCCCAGTAGGAAGTTCATCCGGGAAATGTCCGCCACTTTCGCGGAATGCGCATTCATCAGGTCCAGAAGTGCCTCGCGAACGGCCACAGGATATTCCGAGTGAGAATGGCGGATCAGATCGAAGCGTATGTCTTCATCTTTGCCCGATACTCGCACCAGAGCCACGTCGATCCCGTCCGCCGACGTTCCGCTCATCACCCCGCCGACGATCAATGTTTCGCTGCCTTGGCGAGTTGTTTGTCGAAACGCTCCAGCGCAGCTCGAAGCTTGACCACGGTCTTATCATTCGGACGCACAGCCACCTTCTTGAGAGCCTTTGCCTTCGCTTTGAACCGCAGCACATGCTCCGCAGCTTTTGTTACTAACACGCCAAACCTCTTGTCGCGTTCAGCTTCATGCAACACGGCTTCAAACACTGCATGCACATCTTCTTCTTTGTGACAGACAAGCATCATGTCAGACCCGGCGCGGATCGTCCTCAACGCGGCATCCTGTATCGAGGCAGCCGCCAGCACGCCGCCCATCTCCAGGTCATCGGCCAGGATGATGCCGCGATACCCGATCTTCTTCTTCAAGATATCAGTCAGCCATTTCTTTGAGATCGATGCCGGAGTCTTGTCCTTTGTCACATTCGGATACGCCGCATGTGCCGTCATGATGAAAGGGAACTGCTTGTGCAATTTCCGATATGGCAGAAGGTCTTCTGCCCACAGCGTCTTCCATGACTTGCCCACGACTGGCATCGTTAAATGACTGTCCAGCGAAGCTTCGCCCAGCCCCGGATAATGTTTGCCGCATCCCAACACTGCCGCCGCATCCAGGCCCCGCATGAATTCTTTTACGTACGCGACGGTCGCGGCTGCATCCTCCGAAGCAGTGCGCGAACCCAGGACGTTGCGAGAGGCTGCAAAACCCAAGTCTGACACTGGCGCAAAATTGGTATTGAAACCAAAAGCGCGCGCCTCTTGCCCCAGTATTTCACCCGCGCGACGAAACAACTTACGGTCTTTCGTTGCCGCGACCTGGGCCGCGGAATGCGTGTTGCACACGATGTCTCGCATGCGGTCAACGGTACCTCCTTCCAGATCCACGCATGTGAACAATGGCGCTGAAACCACGCGCCTGCACTCAGACAAAAAGTCGTAACATTGCGGCGCCGTCTCTATGTTGCGCTTGAAGAAGATCACACCACCGGGTTGGACCTCATACAGGAATGAACGCAGATGTTCATCCATGTGCAATCCGTGCACGCCGATGATCATCAACTGCCCTACTTTTTGCCGAAGTAAAAGGGAACTCATCTATTCGACCTGCTTCTTAAGTTCGTGAAGCAGGTTCAATGCCTCAAGCGGGGTGAGATTGTTCAAATCAGATTCCTTTAAGCGGTCCACTACTCGCTGTGACAAGGGTGTGAAGATCGTGAGTTGCGCTGCGTGCTCTTCCGCCGGAGAAGCGGCCAATTGCTCCGTCAGCCTATGCTCCTGCGATTCGTGCTCCGCCAAGACTTCACGCGCTCTTTCGATCACCTTGGCTGGAAGTCCCGCAAGCTTCGCGACTTCAATACCATAGCTCTTATCCGCCGCACCTGGCTCAACCTTTCGCAAGAAAACGATGCCTGACGGATTCTCCTTCACCGACACGTGAAAATTCTTCACGCCTTGCAGTGCCTCCGCAAGGTCCGTGAGCTCATGATAATGCGTCGCGAAAAGCGTCTTCGCCTTGGTGTTCGCGTGGATATATTCAATCGCGGCCCACGCCAATGCCAGTCCATCGTAAGTGGCAGTGCCTCTTCCCATCTCATCCAGCAAGATCAATGAACGCGAGGTGGCTGTATTCAGGATTGCGGCCGTCTCCGTCATCTCCACCATGAATGTGGACCGGCCGCGCGCCAGGTTGTCACTAGCGCCAATGCGCGTGAATACTCGGTCGATCAATGGAAGGCGCGCGCTACGTGCCGGGACGAACGAACCCATCTGCGCCATCACCGCGATCAAGGCCGTTTGCCTCAAGTAAGTGGATTTGCCGCCCATGTTCGGCCCGGTCAGCACAATGATCGATTGCGCGCTCGCATCGGTCGCCGAATTCATATAAAGATCATTGGCCACGAACCGGTCGCCGCTGCGCATGATCTCCTGGCATTCGATAACTGCGTGCCGTCCTTCAACGATCTCCATCTCACCATTCGCTTCAAACTTCGGACGGCAATAATCCCGCGCCGCAGCCGTGTGCGCCATGCTGCAAAGCGCGTCCACTTCCGCCAGCGCCAGCGAAGTCTGCCGGATCCGCTTGGCCTCGCCCGCGATAAAGCCGCGCAACCCGCCGAAGATGCGACGCTCAATCTCTACGATCTTCTCCTGCGCATCCAGAACTTTGCTTTCGTACTCTTTTAACTCCGGCGTCGTGTAGCGCTCCGCATTGACCAGCGTCTGCTTGCGGTCATAATCCGCCGGCGCGAGATGCTGGTTCGCCTTTGATATCTCAATGTAGTAGCCAAAAACAGAATTGAACTTGATCTTCAGCGAACCGATGCCCGTTCGCGTCCGCTCGCGCTCTTCCATCTTGGCGATATATTGCTTGCCATTGCGGTTCAGGCTGCGAAGCTCATCAAGTTCCCCATCGACTCCATCAGCGATCACTCCGCCGTCCGTCAATGAAATAGGCGGCTCAGCGATGATCGTCGTCGCAATGCGCTCACGAACATCCGCCAGCACATCGAGCAGGGAATCGAGCTCTTCCAGCCTCGCTGCCTTCAATTTAGCCAGCGCGGTTTTGATCAACGGCAGCCGCCGCAATGATTCCGCCAGCGCCAGCAGATCCCGCGCGTTCGCCGACTCCAGCGTCACCCGGCTAAGCAAGCGCTCGAGATCAAGCACGCCGTCTAGCGTGCGCCGCAACTCTTCGCGCGCGATGAGGTCTTTGACTCCCGCTTCTACCGCATCTAAGCGCGCATTGATCGTTGTGAGTTCGTTTGACGGACGCAATATCCACGACCGCAACAATCGCTTGCCCATGGGTGTAAGCGTCGCATCGATCGCCCGGAACAGAGTCACCTCAGTCCCGGCTCCGGCAAATATCGGTTCTACTAGTTCCAGATTGCGCACCGTCACCGCATCCAGTACCAGGCACTGTTGTCGGTCATAGAACCCGATTCGGTCAATGTGTTCCAGCTGTCCTTTACGCGTGGAGCGAACGTAATGCAGGATCGCTCCCGCAGCAGCCGCAGCCGCGTTGCGTCCCGCTAATCCATAGCCTTCGAGTGACAATACTCCGAACTGGTTCTCCACCAGCGGGATCGCGTAATCCGGCGCGAACGCCCAGTCTTCTAAAGGAGTCTCGGTGAAGGTCGGCGCAATGATAGGCGCTATATCCTCAGTCGCCTTTGCCGCCGATTTATCGAATAGCGGCAAGGTCGAAGGGAATAGCAACTCCCGCGGACGCAACTGCTGCAGTTCATCCATCACACGCCGTTCGGCGTCCGCCCCTTGGAATTCCGTTGCACGGAACTCTCCGGTGGAAAGGTCCAGTACGGCCAGCCCGACCGTCGATTCAACGCGCGCCAGCGCCGCCAGAAAATTGTTTTCCTCTGACCCGATCTGCGAATCCAGGGCTGTCCCCGGCGTCAGCACCTGCGTGACTTCGCGCCGCACGATGGTCTTCGTCGCTTTCGGGTCTTCCATCTGCTCGCAAATCGCCACCTTGAATCCCTTGCGCAACAGCTTCGCCAGGTAATTCTCTGCGGCGTGGTACGGCACGCCACACATGGGCACCGCAATATCTTTTTCCTTATTACGCGAAGTCAGCGTGATCTGCAGCTCGCGGGCGGCGGTCACCGCATCGTCAAAGAAGAGTTCGTAGAAGTCGCCTAACCGGAAGAACAACAGCGCGTTCGGATGTTGTTTCTTGATGGCGGCGTATTGCCGCATCAATGGCGTGGAGGGCTCGCTCATGGAAGTCGAAGGCAAGGCGTGCGCGGATTATATCAATAGCCCCTCCTCATTCTTCTGTGCAAAAAAAAGCGCCATTCCCGTGAATAGGGAATGGCGTGGCATTGCTTTTATTTAAGCCGCGCGGCTTAACGAATCAGAGCCATGTTGTTTCACCATCTTGTTGTAATTACCCATGATCAGGAACGGTGCAGCCCACTGGCCTACAAATAACGCCCAATCGTCTTTGCCCATGATCTTCAACGTCAAAGAAGCGGCCATAGAACCGATGGCCATTCCAAGAAAAACGGTGGAAGGCGCTTTGGAAGTTACCTTCTCGATCGATCCGGTCACGCTGTCTTCCGTCGATTCACCCTGCCTTACTTTCATCTCCTTAAGATCCATTAATACGTCTCCTTATTCGTGTCTTACTCTGTTGAGATGCTGCGCCAACGCGCCAGATAGGCAGTTGTGAGTCTCTGGCGCTTATCGGCGCTGCCCCAACCTTGGTGCCTTATAATTGAGAGTCCCACACACCTATGCCGCATCTCTGGTTGCGAGTCGCCGTTGCCTTATACAGTCTGGGCCTGGTTTATGCGCTCGTTGCGCTCACCGGTCGCCGCCAGAGGTTCGGCAAGCTCATTCTGCCCGTTCTTGCATTGGCAACCACTCTGCATTTCGTCTCCCTCGCTGAAGTTTTTGCCGCAACAGGGGATCCAGCCCCGGTAACCATCTACCAGTTCGAATCCGTCTTCGCTTTCATTTTGATGGTCAGTTTTTTCGGCGTTTACTGGCGATACAAAACCACTTCACCCGGGATTCTCGTCTTTCCGCTCGTTTTCCTCTTAGGGCTTTCTTCCACACTTGGCGAACAGCCGGTGCAGTTCACTACGCCGCTCTTGCGGAACGGCTGGATCGTTGTGCACGTCGCGCTCATACTGGGCGGATACGCCGCGCTTTTCTTTAGTTTTGCCTCCAGCATCATTTATCTGATCCAGGAAAACAGCATCAAGTCCAAGCGGCGCAATGGACTGCTCGCCCGCCTGCCCGCGCTTGAGGTCATGGATGACCTCGGCGTACGGTCGCTGCAGCTCGGCTTTCCTTTCATGACGCTGGGCCTCATTGCCGGATGCGTGATCGCCCAGGTCAGCTTCGGACCCAGATATTTTCTCGACCCCAAGATTCTGCTTACGCTCTTGATGTGGGCGGTGTACCTCCTGCTGCTGTTCACACGCTGGTCCGCGGGATGGCGTGGACGCCGCGCCGCTGTGTTAGCCGCTGTGGCTTTTGTCGCGGCGACACTAGCATGGTCTGCCAGCTTCTTCAGCAACGTGCACAGGTACTTGCGGCCATGAAGTACACGCTCATCGGCATCAATCACAAGACCGCCCCGGTGGAGGTTCGCGAGCGTCTGGCGATTCCCGAATCGCATTTGCCCGAGGCTATGCGGCGTCTGGTCGCGCATCCCGGCGTATCGGAAGCGGTTATCTTCTCTACCTGTAATCGAGTGGAACTTTTGACCCGTTCAACCTCACTCGAGCCTGACCTGCGCGGCTTTCTGCATGAATACTTCGGCGTCGACTCCCACTCGCTCGATGCCCACCTTTATGAGCGCCGCGAGCACGACGCTGTTCGTCATCTGTTCCGCGTGGCCTCAAGCCTCGATTCCATGATCGTTGGCGAGCCTCAGATACTG
>JAICWB010000188.1 GCA_025935035.1 Terriglobales bacterium | reverse complement strand
GGAGGTAAGTTGAAGTGGCATCCCCCCGATTTCAGCCCGTGCCGGAAGAGTTAAATGTGTTGAGTAGAGTGATCCTTGACTCAGCCTTTAAAGTTCATAAAGCACTTGGTCCCGGCTTGCTCGAAACAACTTACCGCTTGTGCTTGACGCACGAACTGCGAAAGGCGGGGCTCGAAGTTAAGTGCGAGGTGAACTTGCCGATTCAGTATGACGGCATATGCCTTGATGGTGGTTATCGCATAGATCTACTTGTGAATGATTCGATCATCTTGGAATTGAAAGCGATTGATGCTTTGTGTGCCATTCACCAGGCCCAGTTGCTCTCCTATTTGAAACACAGCGGCAAAAGGCTCGGCTTGCTGATCAATTTCAATACCGTCCTATTGAAGAGCGGCATTCGCCGGGTGATCAACGGTTAGCCCGCCACGCAGACTCCTAAACAGCCTTTGTGAATCTTCGTCCCTTTGTGCCTTTGTGGTGGGTTTTGATTTTCTGCAGCTGCGCAAACCCCGCTACCTTCCTGTAAACTGTCCCGTCTGATACTTCGGATAAGACTGCCCCTTCCCAACTATTGGAGCTGATCACCATGCGACTCGTACGTCCTCTGCTCGCTGTTTTCTTTTTGCTCTCGCTCGTTTCCTTCGCCCAAACGGATTCCAAGCCGGCCGAGCATCCGCTTACCAAATTGCCTTACACGCCCAGCCTCGACGTGCCCTCAATGGACAAATCCGTCGATCCCTGCGTGGACTTCTACACCTACTCTTGCGGCGGATGGATCAAGAACAATCCCATTCCCAGCGATCAGGCAGCATGGGACGTCTATGGCAAGCTGACCAATGAGAACCGCCAGTTCTTGTGGGGAATCCTCGAGGAGGCCGCCAAGCCTTCCCCGAACCGCAGCGCGGTTGATCAGAAGATCGGCGACTTCTTCCAGTCTTGCATGGACGAGTCCGCGATCAACAAACTCGGCGCCAAGCCGCTCGACAGCGATCTGGCGCTGATCAACGGCATGAAGTCAGTCGCTGACCTCGCGCCTGTGCTGGCAAAACTGCACCTCTCAACGTCAGGCAGCGGCATGCTCTTTGGATTCGGCTCCGGCCAGGATTTCGCCGATTCATCGAAGGTGATCGCGTTCTTTTCTCAGGGAGGCATCGGATTGCCCGATCGCGACTACTACACGCAAGATACCGCCAAGTTCAAAGAGAACCGCGAGAAATACGTGGCGCACGTGCAGCATATGCTTGAATTGCTGGGCGACGCGCCCGATAAAGCCGCTGCCGAAGCGCAGACCGTCATGAACATCGAGACCGCGCTCGCCAAAGCTTCGCTTACTCGCGTGGAGCGCCGCAATCCGCACAACCTTGACCACAAGATGACGCCGGAACAGTTGGCGGCGTTGGTGCCGTCATTCCACTGGAATGAATACTTCGCTGGTGGCGGCCTAGCTCAACCCAAAGAGTTGAATGTGAACGCGCCCAAGTTCTATGAAGAGCTTGAGACCGAACTAAAAACGGTCCCCCTCGACGACTGGAAGACCTATCTGCGCTGGCACTTGGTCTCATCTCGTGCGCCCTATCTTTCACAGCCGTTCGTGGACGCGAATTTCGATTTCTATTCCAAGTATCTGCGCGGCGTGAAGGTGCAGCCGGCGCGCTGGAAGAAGTGCGAAGGTCTCGTAGATCGCGACCTCGGTGAAGCGCTCGGACAAGCATTCGTGAAAAAGACTTTCGGTCCGAATGTGAAAAAGGCTACCGTTGACATGACGCTCGGTATCGAAAAAGCCATGGAAGAGGAGATCAAGAACCTCTCATGGATGAGCCCCGAAACCAAAACGCAGGCCCTCGAAAAGTTGCATGGCATCGCCAACAAGGTCGGATATCCCGACAAATGGCGCGACTACAGCACGCTGAAAGTCGTTCGCGGCGACTTTTACGGCAACGTGAGCCGCGCGACAGTGTTCGAATCAAAGCGTGACATCAACAAGATCGGCAAGCCGGTCGACCACGGCGAGTGGGGCATGACGCCGCCCACCGTGAATGCCTACTACGATCCGCAGATGAATGACATCAATTTCCCCGCGGGCGTACTGCAGCCGCCGCTCTATGACTTCAAGATGGATGACGCGCCGAACTACGGCAACACCGGCGCCACCATCGGTCACGAACTCACGCACGGATTCGACGATGAAGGCCGCCAGTTCGACGCGAAGGGAAACCTGCGCGATTGGTGGACCAAAGAAGACGGCGAGAAATTCGACAAGCTTGCCGCTTGCACGTCAGACGAATATTCGCAATTCACCATCGTTGACGACATCAAGATCCAGGGCAAACTCACCATGGGGGAAGACATCGCTGATCTCGGCGGCACACAGCTTGCTTACATCGCCTGGAAGAAAGCGACGGAAGGCAAGAACCTGCATGACATCGACGGGTTCACGCCAGACCAGCGCTTCTTCATCGGCATGGCGCAGTGGGCCTGCGGCGGCCAGACTCCAGAGAATTTGCGCCTCGGCGCCGTCACCAACCCGCACTCGCCGGAAAAGTACCGCATCAACGGCGTCGTCAGCAACATGCCTGAATTCTTCAAGGCGTTCTCTTGCAAGAAGGGCCAGCCCATGGTGCGAGAGAACCTCTGCAGGATCTGGTAAGACTTCTTTGAAACCCGACGGCTGGAGTAAACGCTTACTTCAGCCGTTTTTCTTCGTCCAAAAGCTCGTAAACTCGATAGAGGAGAATGATTCATGAAAGCAGTTTTCGTCACCGTACTATTGTTGCTAAGCACTTTCACGGTCGCACAAAAAGACAAAAGCAAACGCCCCAGCCCTCCTGGGTCAACCCAATGCGCCTTTGCTGACGGCAGCAAAGTCAGCATCGATTACAGCCGGCCTTCTATGAAGGGCCGCAAGATCTACGGTGACCTCGTCCCATTCGATCAGGAGTGGCGTCTCGGCGCGAATGAAGCCACCACGTTTGTCGTGGATAGCGACGTGAAGATCGGTTCCACTGTTGTGCCTAAAGGCAGCTACACGCTCTTCATGCAGCCGTCCGCCGACAAGACCTGGCAACTTATCATCAGCAAGAAAACGGGCGAATGGGGCATCCCATATCCGGGCAAAGAGTCCGACTTCGCTCGCGTTGATCTGCAGAAGTCATCGCTCGACGCACCAGTAGAACTCTTCACCATCACGCTGAACAAAGACGGCGACGCGTGCAAGTTGGATATCGATTGGGCCACGACGCGCGCCAGCGCAACGATCTCGCAAGCGAAATAGGCCAAAAGGCCAGAGGAATTCAACCGCGGATCAAAGACTGATAAGACAGATTTATGGTTTATCTGTCTTTGATCTTTCTTTCATCCGCGGTTTGTTTTTTTACACGTTCCGCCGGGTTCTCATGCACTCGCTCGCGGAACCTGTTCTTCAAACTCGTGCCCAGCATCACCGAGCTGTCGCCGAATTTGTCGCGCAGCTTGTCCGCCATCTCCATGGCTTTGTTCCAGCGTTCATGCGTAGAACCATCCAGTGAAAGTTCCATCTGCCCGCCCGAATCCACGAAGTGTGATGTGCCGACGCCCAGCAGCCGCACCGTAGCGCCTTGCTTCCAGTTGTCGCGAAAGAGCCTACGTATCTCAGCATAGATCTCAGTATCCAACTGCGTAGGGTTCTCTGGCGTGTGTGCCCGGGTAATGGTCGTGAAATCGGTGTACCGCAATTTCAACTGTACCGTTCGTGCAAAAAGTTTTTGCTCGCGCAACCGACGCGCCACCATCTCCGATAATCGCAACAGAGTGGCCTCGATCTTCGCGGCGTCGCGCGTGTCGTTAGAGAACGTCACTTCATGGCTGATCGACTTTGCGCCGTCGTCTTCGCCGACGTCATCCGTGAACCATCCACCCGCATCTTCGCCACGCGCCTTGGCCCGCATGGCTGCGCCCCATTGTCCAAAGTGTTCTTCAAGAAAGCCGTCTTCCAACTTCGCCAGGTCGCCGATCTTCTTGATGCCCAGTTCATGCAGGCGCTTCTCCGTCACTTTGCCGATGCCCGGCATCTTTCGCACATCAAGCGGCGCCAGGAACTCCGGCTCGCGCCCGGGAATCACCCACAACACGCCATTCGGCTTCGCCTGGTCAGACGTTATCTTCGCCACCACACGCGAAGTCGCGATGCCGATGGAGCAGTTCAGTTGTGTCTCCGCCTTCATTGCCTGATGCAGTTCATGCGCGGACTTCAACGGCGGACCAAGCAGCCGCTCTGTCCCTGTCATATCGAGATAAGCCTCATCGATCGAAGCCATCTCCACCTTCGGCGTGAAATTGTTCAGCACCGCGCGCACCTTCTTTGAGCACTCCTGGTATCGCTCCATGTGTCCGTCAACAAAGATCGCATGCGGACAAAGCTTCGCCGCTGTGCGCAACGGCATGGCGGAATGCACTCCGAACTTGCGCGCTTCATAAGAAGCGGCAGAGACCACGCCGCGCTCGTCGCGTTGTCCGCCAACCACTACTGCTTTTCCTTTCAACGATGGGTCGAACAACTCCTCCACCGAGACGAAGAAGGCGTCCATATCCACATGAAAAAAAGTTTTGCTCGCGCCGGGCACGGTAGCTGAATACTAGCCCACCACAGAGCGCTGTGTCAGAACCAAAATGAGGGCCATCTGAGGAAAAATGAGGGAAACCGCAAGCTGCTGGATTTCTTGGGGTTAAGGCGATTTTTGGCGCAACTCGGCGTGATTGGACGTCCTCCAAACAAACGTACGGCGGGGCCCCATGAAAGGCAATGGCAAAATCCGTAGGATCGATGAGCGCAGGTCTGAGAATTCCACTGAAAATCTTTCTTCCCGGTTTCCGACGGCGCGGCTGCAAAAGTACGGCTACATCGCAGACATCATTGTCAGCAATCAGCAGGATTACGGCACCATCTATCACTATGTAGTGCAGCCCGAGGGTTCGAATGAGATCGTCTTCTGGGGACAGGAACTTTCCTTCAAGCGCGCGCTCGATTCTGTGGAAACATTCTTTGAGCCGTTCCGCCGTGCGTTGCGCGCGGCCTAAACTATAAATCCTGGTTGCGATTAGAATCTTGGCAGGAGAAGCTCATGCCCGCCCGCAAGATTTTTGTCTCTTTTTCCGTAGCTATTCTCTCCGTCAGCGTCGCTCTTTACGCGCAAAAAAAGCCTGCCGCCACCAAGTCTCAAACTTCCACTAACGTCATCACGGGACAAGCTGCATTCGCTGACTATACCCAGCAAAAGCCGGGCGTACGCAGAAAGATCACTGTCGCTGATCTGCCTGAGCCCAAGCCACAAGAGGCGGTGGACAACGAGCCAAAAAGAGTCCCGCGCCCAGCGGATGCATGGCCGCAAGCGCCGGCTGGATTTAAAGTCACGCTTTTTGCAAAGGGTCTCGATTACCCGCGCCTGATGCGCACGGCGCCGAACGGAGATATCTTTCTTGCCGAAAGCCGCACGGGCGAGATTAAAGTCTTCCGTGGCCTGGATTCGGATGGCAAAGCAAAACAGACGGAAGTCTTCGCCACGGGATTGGAGCGTCCATGGGGTATCGAATTTTATCCCGCCGGGCCCGATCCAAAGTGGGTTTACATCGGTAACACCGGTTCAGTCGTGCGCTTCCCCTACAAGAATGGAGACCTGAAGGCAACAAGCAAACCTGAGACTATCGTGCCTGACCTGCCCACCGGCGCGCGCGTTGGAGGAGGCGGGCACTGGACGCGCGACATCGCATTCTCGCCGGACGGAAAGAAGAT
>JAICWB010000296.1 GCA_025935035.1 Terriglobales bacterium | reverse complement strand
TTCCCGATATCGTTTCAGCGCACCGAATCCCGCGCCGGGATCGAAGTGCTTGTCATGCTCGGCAATAACGATGCTTTCGGCGTTAAGCAACTGCGATTGCGCGATCAGGCCGAGCGCTTGGCCGTAAGCTGCGTGGTCTTCATAGGGTGGATCGATAAAGACGAAATCAGCGGCGATGGCTTGCGAATCCAGTAGGCGCAGCGCCGGAATGACTTCCCGCTCCTGAAGCTCAGCGCCATCTTCGATCTTAAGTGACTGCAGGTTCTCGCGGATGACGCGCGCGGCTTTCTTGTCTGATTCCACGAAATAAACTTCACGTGCTCCGCGGCTGATGGCCTCAATGCCCACTGCACCCGTGCCCGCATAGAGATCGAGCCAGACCGAATCCGCGCAACGCGGGCCGAGCACATTGAACAGCGTTTCGCGCAGACGATCACTGGTCGGACGCGTGGCCGTGCCGGGCACGGCGGCAAGCCTACGGCTGCGGAATTGTCCTGCGATGACGCGCATGGCATTCCTATTGTAGAAGCCCGTTACAATAGAGTGGCATCTAACAAAGCAGAGATGAAGACTTGGTCCATGCCGTTCGGAAGACTGTGGGGCACGGAGCTGCGCCTGCATTGGACATTTGCGCCTCTGCTGGTCTTTGTCTTCTTCACTGAACCTGGTGCCGACACTAATCCCGGACGTGCTCTCGCCCTGGTAGTGCTTATCCTTGCGTCTGTCCTGCTGCATGAGTTCGGGCACATTCTAATGGCGCGGGCGCGTGATTTTTCGTTGCGTGGCACTATGCTCCTGCCCCTTGGCGGCGTTCACATGCGTGATGGCTCTGAGATGGACCGCCGGCCGAATCCTGCAGACGAGATGTTCGTCGCGCTTGCCGGCCCGCCGATGAACCTGATCGCCGCGGGGATTGGCGTGTTTATCGCATATTCCATCAAGCCGGGCATGGTGTTGTGGGGCCAAGGCCAGCCGCTCATTGCCGTCGACAATCTCGTCAAGAGTTTTATCTGGATCAATGTAGTGCTCGCTGTAGTGAACTTGTTGCCGGCTTATCCGCTGGATGGTGGGCGCGTGCTGCGCGCATTCATCGCCGACCCCATCGAAAAAGACCCGAAAGGCGTGAGCTATCGCGCGGCTACGCGCAAAGCCGTGATGATCGCGCAAGTCTTCGCCATGTTCCTGATCTTCGCCGGCGTGCGCAACCCTTGGCTCATGTTGATCGGATTCTTCCTCTTCGTGGCTATCCAGATCGAAGACCGCTCACTGCTCTTCCAATCGGTGATTGAGAATGTGAAACTGGAAGAGATCATGCTCACGGATTTCTCCACGCTCTCGCCTGCAGACACGCTCGAAGACGCGCTCAATAAAGCCGTTCACAGCCTTCAGGATGATTTTCCTGTTATCCGCGATGCGGACATGGTGGGCGTGATCAGCAAGCAGCACATACTGCGCGCGCTACGCGAAGAGGGCAACGGCTATGTGCAGAGTGCGATGAAGAAAGCCTTTGAGACGGCCACCCGCGGAGAAACTCTTGCCGGCGCTTTTCGCAAGATCACCAAAGGCGTGACCATGATCCCGGTGGTGGACGACGAACGCCTTGTCGGTATCGTAACTCTGCAGAACCTGATGCACAGCATGAGCGTGCTGGCAGAGAGCCGCAAGCTGTCGCGCGAGCAGGAGTAGCTACTTCTCTTCCTCTGATCCTGGCGGGGTGTAGAGGTGGTTCTCGCTATTCGGTTTGCAAGGATCACTCGGACCACAGAGCCTAATGGTTATGTCAATGGATTTCGGGCGTTCTCCTTGCGACTCATCCACCAAATAAGCGGTGTTCGGCGGTGCTTTTACGTTCTTGAGGAACATGTTGAGGTAGGTCGGATCGAAAGGCTGGCCTTCGCGCAATTGCCATGCATGTCTCAGACTTTCACTCAGCGAATCGGACATTCCCTCCACATCGAACTTACCCATCTCAAACAGATCGCCCTCCTTCACGGTCATTTGATAATCCACCGATCCGGCTGTCTCGTTGAAAATGGGCTTCGCGTCCAGCAACATATGCAGATACCCCAGTGCGGCGTAGTGATAACGCACATTGTCGATGTCCTGCTTTAGACGGACCCCGTCTACGGTCACGCCGGGAAGTAGATGTAAGTAGGGATCAAGGCTTTCGGCAAGCATCGCTTTGTTCCCCGACCATCGGACATCATGAGCCTTATAGGGACGGCCTTCAGCTACTGGAACGACAAGCGACAGATTGACTCTTGAACTGTTGGAATCTGGCAAGACCTTAAGCTCTGGCGCATCAAAAGTAGCCCTGAGATATCCGTGTCTCAGATACACATTGCGCAGATTATGATTTATGAACTTCTTGACCGTGGTGCGGTTATAGACCAAGCCGTTGATATGCTGAAGTGCGGCTGACGCTTCGGCCTGCATCGCAGAGGAAGCGCCGTTAAGTTCAACCTTAGCGATATGGATATCAACATCAGTCACACGGTATAACACCGCTTCAGTCGCTGGATCGCCGTTGATTGCATCTACATGTTCGTGGCTAACGCTTCCCGCAATCCCGCGCTCCTTTAGCAGAGCCTGCAAAGCATCATTGACTTCATCTGCCAAGGTACCGTCATGAGGAACTGTGCCGTTGAATAGCGGCACGCGTGAGTGGAGTTCGACCAGCAGATCATTCTCAGGCCACCACACGAAGTTGGCGAAATCGCAGGTAAGGAATTGGTCGTCATCACGGTCAGTAAAAACGAATTCCACCCTGGCGCCATTCGCTGATGCCGAGTGCTTGTAGTTCACCTGGGCAAACGCGCCGGAATCCGCGAGCTTCTGGGCTGCCGCCTTTATATCTTCAAGCGGCGTAACGATGTTCTTATCCTTCTTGAGGCCCGTGGCCTTAATAATGTCGTCTGCATCATAGCGGTCAGAGCCACTGACAGCGATATCCACGATCGGATAGGCAGCGCGATCCATCGCAAGCTGCGCCGCGGGTGCGGGCTTCTTGGACGGAGCGGCAGGACGCTTCTGCGCAAATGCGGAAAATGCGCTCAGCAGTAGCGCGGTATAGATGACGGTTCGGCGGGGCATTGCCCACTACTTTCGCGGGTACAGCACCGTGTTGTCAATCAGGCGAGTATTACCGATCTTCGCCGCGACGGCGCAAAGTGTCGGGGACTTGATGGGGTGGGAGATGGGTTCGAGGGTGTCCGGATCGACGAGCTCGATGTAGTCGACATCCGCGGCAGGTTCGGAGTCAAAGGTGCGATGGGCGATT
>JAICWB010000087.1 GCA_025935035.1 Terriglobales bacterium | reverse complement strand
TACTCATGGATTGCTCCACTTTCTCGTTCGACTTGCATGTGTTAGGCACGCCGCCAGCGTTGATTCTGAGCCAGGATCAAACTCTCGTTTGAAACCTGTTATGGAGCTGCTACCGAAGTAGCAACTTCATCCCCTTCCCGACGGGTAGTCGAGGAAGGGCGCCTTATCAGCCAATTCGGGCCCACCCACTGAAGGATCTAACCCGCGGAATGCTGATAGGCACTTACCTATTTTGTGAGAATCGCTCGACTTTTAACTCGAGCACTTCTTCACGACTGGCACGTTCAACCTATTTGTCAAAGACCCAATCCGCTCTCCGCCTAGGCGGTGCGCTTTTGAGTAACGGCAAGACACGAATGCCTTGCGTCCTCGAAACTTTTATGTCCCTATCACCTTTGTGAAGCTCCGCATCAGCGATACCGCTTGGACCGGAGCGAGAGCGAGCGTTACTTACTGCATTGCCCTCTTGAGACGAACCTTATGAGAGTACCGCGAGTTGTCGGCGTCTGTCAAACGACGCCTGTTGAAAACTAGGCTCAACGCACCAGAATGATTACCTAACACCGAAGCATTAAGTATTACTTCATTCCTGCGGAGCGCTTATTCGTTCTCAGCGCGATCCACTCTCCATCCGCAACCTTAGTGCCTAAAAGACACAAATGCGCAGACGAGGTTCCTGTTTTTAAAGATCCTAATGGAGGTGTTGCAGTGGTGTTCCGGAAGGAACCGCTTCGCTTAACCCTTCAAGAGCGCGTTTGCCTTCATCTGAAGGTTGCTCTCGAATGCTGCCCCTTTTCAATCACTTACCGGCGTCTCTCGCCTAGGGCATTTAACTCTATCTTGTCGTTTCTTATTTGATGTCCGCGCCTGGCGCAGGATTCAAACTTTTGCTGGCTGCTACAGCCAACCTGATCTCTCGAACGACTTCAAAGACTATAGCAAGGATTCAGCCATTTGCGCAAGCGCGCGGCAGAAAAATCTCTAAAAAATTAGTTGCACAGCAGCGAGGGCGGCAATTAGCAATCTGCAATAATGAAAACGTGTGGCTCAGCCGCCCTCGGCTGTCGTTTTCGCCAGGATTATCACCTTGACACAAGGTGGTACGATAGCGAAACGACGGGGGAAGGTGACGATGAATCGAACCCGTCTAGACTACGAGTATGGAACCCCGCTGATGTCCGAAGAAAAAGAAGCAGTGTCCGGCAAGCTGGCCAGAGACGTACTGATTTCAGCCGTGGTGATTTTCGTGATTGAGCCCACGCTGAAAGCCCTCCACTTTGAGGGAGTCGTTCCCTATCTCCCTTACATTTGGCTATTCGTCGCGATGTTTCTGACACTCGACGTAATGCTGAGAAGTCCCAAACTAAGGGAGTGGGCTCCCCGATTTTACGGCTCCCTAAAAACGAGGAACAAGATTATGTCCTACGCGATTGTCGCAATGATTGGAGCGACCACGTTCTCGCTCTACTGGTGGGGTATCACGGCCATTTTTAAGGCTAGAGGCGGTACGACAATAGAGAATCCGGGAAAGGCTGAGACCGAAAAGACCAGCGGGAACAACAATTTCTACGATCCATCACCAGCGCCTCAGCCAGCGGGGTACATCACCTTCTCGGGGCAGATAATCGACGGCTACGCTCCAATGATGCAGGTAAACCAAACAAAGGAGCCACTAGACAATGTGAAGCTGCACATCATCAAGTCCATACCTACCGACGAATCGCATGGCACGGTGGTATGGCAAAAAGAAATTAACATCGGAACATGCCCCGCACTGCTAACGAAGGGAATGGATGAGCGATTTCCCGTAAGCGGGGAAGAAAAGATTCACTTCGATATTTTCATGGAAACGCGCTTTCGCACATACAGAGAAGAAATAGATCTACTGAAAGTTGGTAAGGATAAGTATGACGCTCACTTGAAATTCAATAATGGCGAATATGAGCAGCAGATGACCCTGACGATGGTGACATTAAGGTAAGGCAAAATCGACTGTCGTGTCCAACGGGTTCGCACAATTCATGAAACCTCAATTTGTTAGCGACCTACTGGAAGCAGGCAAAGATATTAGTTTTCGATGGTATGTAGAGAATACAAGTGCGTTCCCTATTTTCAATGTCGAGCGATATTTTGGCGTAGCCCGGAAGCGGGTTAAGAGCGGCGTGCCCGCAGAAACTATTGATGATGATCGTGAAGCGCGTAAGTATTTCGCACGCGGACTCACCGAGTACAGGAAGCACAATGCAAATAAGACGGGGCTAACACTTGGAGTACGCGAGAATTCATGGAACACGCTCGGTACGGGAGTGCCATTAAGCGAGGAAGATGTGCAAGCAGTAATGGCGGGTACTTTAAGGGTGTACGTGTATGCGTGGGCGCATTGGGATGGAGCTGCGCATGATGTAGATGAATGCCTTTGGATGGAGGCTCCCTCAAGCAATCAACTGATAGCCGAGAGCGCCGTATGGCACGTTTGCGCTCGTTAAGCAGCCGTGAGTTTTTTGTATTCGAGATTCGACGTATTGAGCATTTTGATTAGCGTGTCACGGAACAGATAAGGGTTTTTGCGGTTGTTGAATCGGAAAGACATTTCATCGAGGTAAGCAGCAAGATGTTTAGCGGATACACGATGCCACGTACCAATGATGCCGCGCTTAAGCAGCGAGAACGCGCTTTCAATTGTGTTGGTATAGACATCTCCGCGCACATATTCTTTCTTCGAGTGAGTGACTGTCTTATGTGGGGTGTTCTCGTACTGAGTGAGTCCGAAGTTATAGAGAGTGGATTCATCGGTCATGATTACATCAACACTCTTATCCACATTACGGGCGATGATGTCGTACATCTTGTCTTTAGTGAGATGTTCCGCCTTGATGAAATGCAAGCATCCGCCACGCTCACGGATTCCAACCACGGGAATCTTATTGTTCCACTGGTTACTTCCCGGCTTTGCCTTTCCCCCGATGTACGTTTCGTCAATCTCTACCGTGCCAGTGAGTTTGTGTTCCGCTTCTTTCATGGCAGCGCGGATACGATGACAGAGATACCACGCGGTTTTGTAGCTCACTCCCATCATGCGCTTGATCTGATTCGCGCTCATGCCCTTGCGCGATTCACAAAGAAGATAGGTAACAGCGAACCATTTGTGCAGAGGCAGATGCGTGTCATGGAACATCGTGCCAGCCAGAACGGAGAACTGATAGCGGCATGAATCACAATCGAAAACTTTGCGGTCATACACGCGGGAGATTTTCTCGCTCTTGCACTCAGGGCAGCGGATACCATCCGGCCAGCGCAGACCTTCTAAATACTCACGGCAGTTATCGTCGTTTCCGTAACGCTCAAACACTTCGCAAAGGCTGGTTGGCATGACCAAAACTCCAAAGAAATCTAAGAAGCACCCGATGAAGATGACCACGGATGAAGCGGTAGAGCATTTGTTTCATCCGAAACTGGCTAAGGCATTGAAAGAGCACGTTCAAAAAGCCAACGCCAAACCAGCAAAGAAAGGATAGTGGAATGGGCACCTTGTGTCAAGTATATAATCTTGCTTTTCGCAAACTCAACTAGATTGTCATCCTGAGCGGAGCGCGCTCTTTGCGCGAAGTCGAAGGACAAGGCCTTTGGTGTTCCTGCTTGCATCATTCATTTATTTTTTGGAGCCCGACAATTGCTGATCGCGAGGCATCGCCTTAGATCCATACTCCATCGTTACAAACCGCAACTTGCCCTCACTTGATAATTTTGCGCCGGCAGAAACCCAAGTAGCTTCACCTGCCTTGTGAGTTTCGTTTTGGCCTTGGTTAAGTTTGCCTTGCCCGTCATCGACAAATACGACAAGGCCTGCGCTGGTCAATGTGTATCCCGTATTCTCAACGCTTCTCATCGCAACTTTCCAATGGGCAGAATCTAAAACCCCAACGGAGTACGCGTACGTATTTCTACAAGCAGTTGATCCGCCCATATCGGCCGGCATACAGTCGCCAACAGTGCCGGAATTAACCAACTGTCCTTTATCGCTAAAGTTCTCTCCAATTCTCTTCTTCAGCTCCACCGTCACATTCACAAACGGCTTATCGCTAAGATTCACCGCCTTGTGGGCGAACCCGCCTTTCGTGAAACGCGTCTCGCCATCCTTCAGCTCCAGCGTCGTCGACTTCCCATCCACACGCTCGCTCGCGACTTTCGAATCCCCCAGAGTCACGAACACATAATCCATATTGTGCTGGTGGTAGAGCGTCTCCGAATGCGGCGCCACCTCCACATGGAACACACGCACGTAATCGTTATCCAACACCAGATGGTGATGCTGCTCTTCCGTGATGGGCACGATCTTCGGAGCCGCGTCAGCGGCAGTACTTTTTGTTTTTTGTTCCGGTTTCAAGTTCTGCACACCAGCCAACATACAAAACAAAAACAGAACAGCCCCGACGCGAACGAAAACTCTCCGCGCCTCTGCGCCTCTGCGTTGAATCCTGTTTTGAAGAAATCCCATGACCGCCGCATCATATCCCAGAAAGCCGCAACTCGATGCTCGGCGCAAGCTGCTAAGTGCTGCTACTAAGAAATATTCGGCAGCTCTTTCTTCAGCAGCTCTTCAATATTCCGCTGCTTCTTGAGTCGCGATGGCTTCCGATAATTAATGATGCCAAACGCCGCCATCGCTGAGATCAGAAACGCATTGCTGGCCACGATGAACACCAGGTGCGCGTGCGTATGCGCGATCAACACCAACACCTGCGCGTTAGTAGGGGTGAGCAGCACGGCCGCCGCCAGCAGCAGGAACCCGATCCCCGCCAGCAGGCCGGTAATGTTCTTTGTCCACTTGCCGCTAGTGTGATATTGCGCAAACCAGCGGAAGGCATAGACGATCAAAGCGGCCATTAGGCAGAAGTTGGCAAAGATCGTGATGCCCTGGCGCAGAGTCAGGTCCATATATAAGGTGAGAAGCAAGATTCGGCCGGGCGGTTGTCGAAAGACTGGGCAAGGCACATCAGCTACGTTCTAGCTGATGGCTGTCGGCTAATAAGGATACGGCTCGATCTTCCACCGCTCCCACACCTTTGACTTCACGAACATTTCATAGAGTACGGCGTCCACTTCACCGTCTTTCACCGCGAAGCCAAGGATTTCCAGCGCGCGCTCCAGACTGACCGCGCGCTTATACGGACGATCCACAGCGCACAGCGCGTCGAAGATATCGGCCACCGTCATCATGCGTGTCTGGATCGGGATCTCCGCCGCACTCAACTTATATGGATAGCCCTTGCCGTTCAGCTTCTCGTGGTGTCCGCGGGCGATGTCAGGAATGCTGCGTATCTCTTTCGTCCATGGGATCTGCTGCAGGAACTTGAACGTATGCACCACATGGCTCTCGATCTGCAAACGCTCGGTATCATCGAGCGAGCCTTTGCGTATTGACAGCAAGCGCACTTCATCGCCGGTCAGCAAGCTCTGCTCTTCACCGGTAAAGTTCTCAAAGCGTCGCTCGGCAATGTCCAGCAGCTTCTCGAAGTTTCCTTCGGCCAGCACAGTCGGCTCATTCGACTTCAATATCGTCTGGAAATATCCATCGAGTTCGACCAGTTGCTCATGTAATCCCTCTTCGAACTTTGGCAACTGCTTCATGTACTCATCGCGGCTGTGCTCCAGCAGATAATCGAGCTGACCCTGCAGCACTTCCTTCTGCATGGACCGTTTCACGAACTGGAAGCGCTGATTGATCAGCTCAAGCTGCGAGGGATACAGCTTTTTCGCCTTTACCAGAACTTCTTCGCGCACGCCGACCTTGCCGAAATCGTGCAGCAAGCTGGCGTAGCGGATCTCTTTCATCTGATTGCGCGAGAAGCGCAGGTCGCGGAACGGCCCGTCTTCGGCGCGGTCCACCGTCTCGGCTAACGCTACGGTCAGATTGGCGACGCGGAATGAATGGCCGGAGGTAGTAGGATCGCGGGCCTCAATGGCGATGACTGCCGCGCGCACGAATCCTTCAAACAATCGCTGGATGGCTTCATACAGTTGGCTGTTCTCAAGCGCCACTGCCGCCTGGCTCGCCAGGGACTGCACGATGGCGCGCTGCCGTTCGGCGAACGGAACCACTTGCGTCGTCACGCTCTGCAAGCTCTCCAGCATCACGCCCGGGTCACGTTTGGCGTTGATGAGTTGCAGCACGCCCACGATCTCGTCCTTCTGGTTCTTCATCGGGACGGCAAGGATGGATTTCGTTCTGTACCCTGAATCTTCATCAAATTGCCGATTGATCGAATACGGCACGTCCGGCGGCATGTGGTATGCGTCTTCAATATTCACCGCGCGTCCGGTGAGTGCAACATATCCCGCGATCGATCGCTCGCTGATCTCCATCACGCGTTCGCGGAATGGAATGTCAGCCGAATCATTCTGCGCCAGTTTGAATCGCAGCCGCTTCTTGCCTTCCGCGCGCATGATGATGCGCGCGTTAGAGTCGCCTTCTTCGCTGGGTATCAGGTCCGTCACTACGCCGCCGCGCTTTAACTCGTCACTAGCCTGCTCGGGAGCCTCTTCCAGCTCTTCCTGTTCCACAAGGTAAAGTGATCCCGCGTCGCTCTGCGTGATCTCACGCGACTTCGTCAGGATCATCTCCAGCAGCTTCGCTGTGTCATGTTCAGCGGAAAGCGCCGCGCCGATCTGGTTCAGGTCGCGTATCTCGCGCGTGGATGTATGCAGGCGGTCAGTGATCTCTTTGCGGTTGGCCAGCAGTTGTATGTGGTCAAGCGCGTTGTCGATCATGCGCTCGACTAGCGGCTTCGGCGTCCGCTCCGGCAGGTAGGCATAGACGCTGCCATCCATGCGCGCATCTTTGAACCGCTGGTCATTTAAGACGATGATGCGCACATTTGGCCGCCGCAGAGCCTCATACTCAGCATGGACTTGCGATTCGCAAGTCGCGATCACCACTTGCTCCACTTCTTCGGCTACTTTGCGCAAGTCCTGGTAGGCGATGCGGCGGTATTTGTTCAGCCCATCAAGCGCGCGCACAGCGGCCTCGTCGCCCTGAAAGTGAACGACCAGCGGCAACGGTTTCGGAGTTGCCGACGCTACCTTCTTCGTGGGAGCCGTGGTGCTCATTTGGCCTTTATCGCAATGACGATACTACGGGAAGGCAGGATTATACCCGTTATCTTTTATGTAACTAGAGTGAATATTCCCTGAGACACGGCAGGTAAAACGCCTGAAGTTTCCCTCAGGGCAGGTCAGCCCGGAACTCTGCGAGAATTAGTCTGCTAAAAGCCGCTGCCCCGCAGCCCGAGACTTGTCACGCTAGGTGACACTCTCACGCGTGGGTTAGGTGAATTTTGTTGGCATCCCGCAACGGTACCAGCGCCGTCTAGTTAATCAACTTCCAGTGGACGAGGAGATCAACGACGGCTGAGTTTCTCGATCCTTTTTATTTCTTTGAGCAGCGCTTGCTCTACTTTTGCTGAGCGGCGCTGACCATTGGCGACACGACTAACGTACGAACGGTCTACGCCAAGTTGTTGAGCTACTCTGCTGTAAATGCCGCGATAAAGGGAGTGACGAGCAAGAACCGAAGTCATGCTAGAATTGTCACCATTGGTGCCCATGTTCCCGGGGTTCCTGTCAAAAGTGGTCGGCTTTCGTTGCCGATGACGATATAACGCTGCCGTTAGGGTGTCAAGACGAATCATGCGTAGGCGTAAACCAGCGCGTCCGGAGTGGGCAGACCGGCTCGAGGGATTAAGAGAGAACCTCGGCCTGAGCCAGGCTGCCTTAGCTAAGAAGCTGAATGTGTCTGCCATGGCTCCCTCACGCTGGGAACGCGGTGTGCATGAGCCCCCTGCGGCTGTTTTCCTCGAACTCGGCAAGCTCGCGGGCAAGCGCGACTGCTGGTATTTCTGGGAGCGCGCAGGCATAACACGCAAAGATTTGACCGCCGTTCTCGACAGGCGCGCCACCAAGCGGACCAACCATCATCTTGAGATCACCGTACCGCCCAAGCTGCCCGTTCAAGCCGGCGAACCTCTGCTCGCGGTGCCGCTCTACGAAACTTCTTTGCCAGTCGGGCAGATCGGCCCTTCAGAGATCCTGCATGGCTCTGTCGCGCAACTTATCATCGTTCCACGCTCGTGGTGCCCAAATCCGGAGAAGACCTATTGCTTGCGCATCGGTACCAGTCGCATGGCGCCCATGATGCGCGTTGAAACTCTCTTCGCCGTCGATCCGGGCGACAACAAAGTGGACGATCTCTACAGCAAGATCATCTTCGCCTCGCATCCTGAATGCGGACTCACAGTGAGTTGGCTGCAGCGTTTCGGACGCACTAGCGTTCTTGTGCCGGAAAACAAAGACGACGTCCCGCACTACATGTCAGAAGGTGACGACTGGAAGGTTGAAGGCCGCGTGCTGTGGTGGTTCAGTAAAGGACCTTAGATTTATTAGTTTCAGCCTGGTTCCTAATCCATCTATTTCCTTTGGTAACCTTGTTCTTCCGCGTTTCCCTATTCTTTCCTCGCCCGATTAATGCTAAGTTGAGACCGGAGAAACCGCCACTTCTTCTGTGACAACTGCACCCAAGACCGAGACTACGGCCGCTCAGACTGTCCCGTCTGAGGAGTACTTTCGCCTGCTCACTGAGAACTCGCTCGACATCATCAGCATCCTCGAGCCCGACGGTACCATCCGCTACGAGAGCCCTTCCGTCACGCGCATCCTCGGATACAAGCCAGATGAATTGGTCGGGCATTCTGCCTTTGAATTCGTGCATCCAGACGATCTTGCTGACGTCGCCAAATCGTTCGCACATCTCGTGCGATCCGCCGGCATGGCGCCCGTCCAATTCCGCTTCCTGCGCAAAGACGGGACTTGGTGTCCGCTCGAGGCCGTCGGCACGAACCTTTTGAACAATCCGGTGATCGGCGGCATTGTCGTCAATTGCCGTGACGACTCTGAACGCCGACGCGTAGAAGAGATGTTGCGCGAGAGCGAAGAGCGTTATTCGCTCGCTATGCAAGGCACCAGTGACGGCCTTTGGGACTGGAACCTTACCACCCAAAAGGTCTATTACTCACCTCGCTGGAAGAACATGCTTGGCTTCTCTGAAGCCGAGATCGGCGACTCTCCCGAAGAGTGGCTCAGCCGCGTTCACAATGATGACCTCGGCGCGCTACAAGCTTCTATCGCCGGACATATCGAGAAGCAGACCGAGCACTACGAAGGTGAATACCGCATCTTGCATAAAGACGGCGCTTATCGCTGGATGATCATGCGCGGCATCGCCGTGCAGAATGACAGCGGCACTATATATAGGTTGGTAGGCTCGCAAGAAGATGTGACAGAAAAGAAGCGCATCGCCGAATTGCTTGTGCATGACGCGCTGCATGACGGCCTCACCGGCCTGCCCAACCGCACCTTATTCATAGACCGTTTGCAGAATTGCCTGGCGCGCACTAAGCGCCATATCGATTACATCTTCGGCGTGCTCTTCCTCGATCTCGATCGTTTCAAGATCATCAATGACGGACTCGGCCATCTCATGGGCGACCGCCTGCTAGCGAAAGTCGCTGAGTTGCTTACTTCATGCGTGCGTCCTGAAGACACCGTCGCGCGTCTGGGCGGCGATGAGTTCACCATCCTGCTCGATGGCATTGATGACGTAAGCGCCGCCATCCGCGTGGCGCAACGCATTCAAGCTTCGCTTACGGTCCCCTTCACGCTCAACGGACAAGAGGTCTACACCACGGCCAGCATCGGCATCGCGCTCAGTGAGAGCGGATACGACCACGCCGAAGACCTGGTTCGTGACGCCGACAATGCCATGTACCGCGCCAAGGCCCTGGGCAAAGCGCGACATCAGGTCTTCGACGGCTCCATGCACAAGCAGGCGGTTGACCTGTTGCAGCTTGAATCCGATCTGCGCCGCGCCGTTGAGCGCCAGGAGTTCGTGGTGCACTATCAGGCCATCCGCGAGCTTTCTTCCAATGAGATTCAAGGTTATGAAGCTCTGGTGCGTTGGCAGCATCCCCAGCACGGACTTGTTTATCCCGGCGACTTCATTCCCGCCGCAGAAGAGACGGGCCTGATCGTTCCGCTCGGCTGGTTCGTCCTTCGCGAAGCTTGCCGACAGACCGCCGAGTGGCAGAAGCAATCACCAAAAGCCAAAGATCTGGTAATAAGCGTGAACCTTTCCAGCAACCAGTTTTCCCAGCCTGACCTGTGCGCACACGTGCGCCGCATTCTGGAGGACACCGGACTTGCGCCTCAACATCTAAAGCTTGAGATCACCGAGACCGTCGTCATCGAGAACCCTGAATCCGCAGGCGAGATGCTGCGACAGTTGCGCGCGCTCGGGGTGCGCGTCTGTCTTGACGATTTCGG
>JAICWB010000130.1 GCA_025935035.1 Terriglobales bacterium | reverse complement strand
TCACGCGCACGGAATTGTTGGCGTTCTGGAAGAAGATGGAGCTGTAGGCTTCGGAGTCTGGAGTGCTGCCGTCGTATCCGGCTTGCATGAGCGTCCAGGCCTTGGCCTCTTCCTTCATCTTGCACTCGATGAACTCCATGATGTCTGGGTGATCGACATTGAGGATCACCATCTTGGCGGCGCGACGGGTCTTGCCGCCAGACTTGATGACGCCGGCAAAGGCGTCGAATCCGCGCATGAAGCTCAAGGGGCCGCTGGCGGTGCCGCCGCCGGAGAGCTGCTCGGTGGATGAACGCAGCGGTGAGAGATTTGTGCCGGTGCCGCTTCCCCACTTGAAGAGCATGCCTTCGGTCTTGGCCAGGGTGAGGATGCTGTCGAGCGAATCTTTGACCGAGTTGATGAAGCAGGCGGAGCACTGCGGAGTCTTGTAGCCGGTGACGCCGAACTTGACGAGATTGGCGGCGCGGTCCCAGTGCCAGTTCTGCGCATCAGAGTTTGGCTCGAGCTTGTCGCATCCGACGTTGAACCAGACGGGCGAGTTGAACGCCATCTTCTGCGTGACGAGCAGGTGGATCAGTTCCTGGTGGAAGGTCTCGGCGTCAGCGTCGGTGCGGAAGTAGCCTTGGGCTTTACCCCAGTTGTAGATTGTGTCGGCGACGCGGGAGATGAGCGCGCGCACGCCGGACTCGCGCTCGGGCGTGTTGAGCTGTCCGTGAAGATATTTGCTGGCCACAATGTTGGTGGCCGTCATGGACCAGTCCTTCGGGACTTCTACATCTTTCTGCTCGAAGATCGCTTTGCCGGTGGCGTCAGTGATGGACGCGGTGCGGAGCTCCCACTCGACCTGCTCATAGGCCGATTGGTTCGCCTTGGTGAAGAAGCGCTTAAAGGTGAGGCCAGCGGCTTTCTTGGCATCTGCCGGGGCGGTGTTTGTAGTGAGCGTTTTGGGCATTGCGGAACCTGTAGATGTAGATGCTGCGGCGGCGGCGAAAGCGGCGGATTGAAGGGGCTGGTCAGACATGGAAATCTCCTGCTGTTGCTGACTTCGTTTTAAAGACACCGGTGCACCGCAGCCAAAGGCCGCAGAACCCGGTTTTATTGTTGTTTTGCTCCCTGGCTTGTTTGGAGTCGGGAGCGGAGTCACCGCAGATTGCGTTGCCTTTGTTTCCTTCCGGCCACCTCTGTCCGGAAGCACTTTTGGGGCGGCTTGCGCGATTTATTGCCCCTTGGTGGAGTGTGACTTTACTCCCGCATATAGTGCGTGTCAAGAGCAAAGCGCAAGATGTTGTGTATCTAGTGTATCACTTGTTGCCTATCTTGGTTCCGGTTGAGGAGCAAGGAGTTAGCTGGTTTTGGTGTGGTTTAACCCCGCGATTTGCTGCCATTCCGGCGGCGAAATCTTGTGAAAAATGCTGTGCAAAAAGAAAAATATTTTGCGGATGATCCCATGCTGAGTTCTGCTCATCGACCCCTGCAACTCTAGCAGGGTGCGCGGGGCGGTCAATCCCATAAGAATGGTGCAAGCCTGTGGAGTGCGCCGGAAAAATAGGAAATCCGGTACACGAACTGGCGCGAAAGTGCGCCGAGCGGGGTGATCCAGAGTAGCTGGATCCAGCTACTCACGATTTTTTCTCTCAGATAACTAAGTAGTACATCTCAGAAGCAACTTTGGTTATCTGATAGTTACTGTAAGTGAGCGAACCCTGGCGCTCGGAAAGCAAAAATATGCGTCAGCTTCGTTTGCTGATGACCTTCGCGCTAACGGGGGTCATGATGCTCATGATGTCCGGCATTTCTGCGGCGGACGTCATCATCAATCACTCAACCACAGCTCCCATGCTCGGTCCGGATGAGCGCGCAGTCGCGCTCGTGAACGGCGATACAGGTACGACCGTTCACGGTTCCATCGACAATCCTTCGGCGGGTGTTCTTTTTTCTGGAAACGAAATTCTGTTCAACGGCGCCATCAATGGCGTTTCCGCTGTACGTGCGCAAGACGGCTCGATCAACAACCTGACCATCAGCCTGCCGGGTTCCACGTTCACGGACGCGATCTTTGATGTGTACGGAGTCTATGCGGACCATCCGACATTCACGATCACAGTCAACATGAATGATGGCTCGGTCACGGAGAACCTTACGCTGGTCTCAGGACAGACGAGCCGCAACTGGTTCACGCTGCAAGCATTGAACAACGAAACCATCAGCAGCATCGAGTTCTCAGGAGCCAAGTTCTACGGCTTGGAGAGCACGAACATCTCAGGCGCGCAATCCTCAGTACCAGAGCCTTCGACGATCGCATTGGTATTCAGCGGATTGCTGGGAGCCGGCGTGAAAGTGCGCCGCATTCGTAAAACAAAGAAGGAGACAGTATGAAAAGGCTACTAGTGATAGTCGCTCTGGCCGCACTAGCAAGCTTGACGGCAGCAGCGGATACGATCAAGTTGGACGGAATCAGTGGCAACGCGCAAGGTGGCATTCAAGTAACACCTTATTACCTGAGCGTGAACGGCGGCGCGGACATCGCCGCAGTCTGCGTGGATTTTGATCAACACGTGACGGTGGGCGAGAGCTGGACGGGAAGCATAGTCAACATGGCCGGCGACCTCAGCAATACGCGGCTTGGCGCGAGCGGGTTTGCTACCTATCGCGAAGAAGCATGGCTGTATTCGCAGTTCCTTGCCGGTGCAGCTCCAGCAGGTGACATCAATTTTGCCATCTGGGCGCTGACGGAACCGCTGGTTAAGACTACCGACGGTTGGACTGCGGGCGCGCAGAACTGGCTTAATCTGGCGACTACCACCGACCTGGCGAACTTCAGCACGGTGAACTTCAACATCATCACTCCGAGAGACCTCTCCGCGACTGGCCCACAGGAGTACGTTGTAGCTACGCCGGAACCGGCTAGCCTGTTCCTGTTGGGAAGCGGACTGCTGGGTGTCGGAGGCCTTGTCCGTAAGAAAAGAAGGATGCGCTAGTTTTTGGAGCACGGGAGATGCTCATGGCCGTCCTCTTGATGGGGACGGCCATTTTTTGCATCAGCTTTCACGTGTGAAGGTTGCCTTCGCTTCGATTATTTCTCAAAGAATAATCCTGTTTTTTTATATTGCTGTGTTCAATAGTGCTCAGACAGCCACTCTGGATTCCGCCATCATGAACAGGTCACACACAGGTTTCCCCGAGACCCATTCTCTGCTCTTTCAATAGAAGTGCACCGGGTTCGGGGTGGAACTGAAGTCTTGGCGGTACTCGAACGCTCGCCCAAGTATCTGTGCTTAGTCCACGCGGGGCGAAGCAGGCCAAATCAACACAACCACGTAAATGGGCGCCCTCCGCGCCCGGAAAGTTTCAAAGCATGCGTCAGCCTCGTATTGTCTTCTTCGCGATGGGCACCCTCTTGCTGTTTGCAATGTCGGGTGTATCAGCCGCGGAGAGTATTCCGTTTTCATCAACGGTCGCACCTGTAATCGGATCGATCAACGCCTTCGCGCAGTTCGCGCCGCTGCAGATTGTGAGTGGCGGTTCCGCAACGGCCGATAGCTTTGGATTATTCACAGCGGATCCGGTCCTTAATCGGGCTCCATCTCCGGCTTCTGAGAAGAATGCACGCTTCAAAGCGGAAGTCGCCGAATCCGATATCGCCTCCCCTCTTCAGCTTCATGTGCGTGAGCAGCAAGCCGAACAGGCCGCAGTGCCGGAACCATCCACCATAGCTCTTGTATTCAGCGGGCTGATCGCAGCCGGCTCACGCTTTCGCAAGTACAGCCGCAAATCAAACCAGGAGACCGTATGAAAAAGCTATTCATCTTTTTAGTAGTAAGTATTCTGAGCTGCGCTTTGCCGGCAGCCGCTGACGTGATCACGTTCGAAGGCACGGGCGCCAACATCCAAGGTGGCATTGCTACCGCTCCTTATTTCCTAAGCATCAATGGTGGAACCAACATTACCGCTATGTGCGTTGACTTCGATCATCACATCACACAAGGCGAATCATGGACGGCGAACATCACCAACCTGGGAAGCGCTAACCTAAGCCAGACGCGATACGGGACTGCCGCACTCGCCACCTATCGTGAAGAGGCGTGGCTGTTTGACCAGTACTTGCAAGGCGCATCGTCCGGCGACATTAACTTTGCTGTCTGGGCTTTGACTTCTGCTAATGCGGAGACCAGCGCAGGCTGGACTGCGGGCGCACAACAATGGCTCACTCTGGCACAAACGACTGATCTGACATCATTCAATGGTCAATTGGGTCGCTTCTCCATCATCACTCCGACTGATCTTTCAGCCGACGGCCCGCAGGAGTTCATCACAGAAACGCCGGAACCTGCCGGACTGGTACTGCTTGGCACGGGACTACTGACCTTAGCGGGCGCGATACGCAAGCGAAAAAACTAGGCTTGTCGCGGAATATGAAAAGCCGTCTTCCATAAAAGGAAGACGGCTTTTTTCGTCAGCTTTTGAGGCTCGTTCAGGTTTCGACGCTTTTGGCGTCGGCTATATTTGACTCCGCCTTAGCGCCCGATTAGCATCGCCGCATGCTTATTCCTTCCATCGACCTGATGGGCGGCAAGATCGTGCAGATGGGGCACGGGTCGCCAGTGCATGGCGGCGCGGCGCACCCAGTGGGCATCTCCGAGTTCGAGCCGTGGATCAAGAAGTTTGAAAAGTTTCCGCTGATCCATGTGGTGGACCTGGATGCGGTGCTGCGCAAGGGGTCGAACAAGGAATTGCTGGCCCAGCTCACCAAGCGTCTTCCCTGCCAAGTGGGCGGAGGAGCGAACACCGTTGAACGAGTCCGCGAGATGCTGGCGGCGGGCGCGAAGAGAGTCGTTGTGGGATCTGCGCTTGTGTCGGACGAGAAGATCGATACGGAATTCGCGAAAAAACTTTCCGGCGAGATCGGCGCGGACAAGCTTGTGTTCGCGGTGGATACGAAGCAAGGTCTGCTCGCTCTGGGCGGATGGAAGCGCACGGTGCCCATCACTGCGGAAGACGCGATCCGCGCGCTGGAACCTTACTGCAAAGCGTTCATGCACACACACGTGGACGATGCCGCCATGGGAACCATGGGCGGCGGATTCCCTATGGCTGAAGCGCGTGACCTTTGCAAAGTGACCAAGCGACATCTAATGGTTGCGGGCGGCATACGGTCAATGGATGAAGTGGCGGAGTTGGATGCGATAGGGATCGATGCGATCGTGGGGATGGCGATCTACTCGGGTGCGCTGGCGGTGTAAAGGCCAAGAGCAAAACCCACCACAAAGGCTCAAAGACTCAAAGAAAATCTTAAGAGGGCTAGACGTGGCGACACCAACTTTCCAACCTATTCCACATGACTTGAATGAACTCAGTCGAGTTGTTGTCGACTGCGCTTTCAGGGTACATAAGGCGCTCGGGCCTGGATTGCTTGAGAATACCTATCGGCTCTGTTTGGTGCACGAATTGAGGAAACAAAAGCTTAACGTACAGACCGAGGTCGCCCTACCGATTCAATATGACGGCCTGCAATTAGAGAGTGGCTATCGGATGGATATCTTAGTCAATGATTCTATTGTGATTGAACTGAAATCGATCGACGACCTACTAGCTGTCCATCATGCTCAAGTTCTTTCATATTTGAAGCACAGTGGAAAACGCCTCGGCCTTCTCATCAACTTTAATTCCGTGCTACTGAAAGATGGAATTCGACGAGTGGTGAGTAAATAACCTCTTTGAGTCTTTGAGCCTTTGTGGTGGGTTTTACGCAAGCAGTCCAGCCACAACCTCCGTTGCGGAGTTGAGCGCGGCGTCTAGTTGAGAGACATCTTTGCCGCCGGCTTCTGCTAGGTCGGGGCGGCCGCCGCCTTTGCCGCCTACCTTTTGTGCTATTGCGCCCACGATCTTCCCGGCTTGAATCTTTCCGGTGAGATCTTTGGTTACACCTACGATCAGGGCTACTGACTTGTCGCCGTCGTTGTCGATGACTGTGCCTAGCACTACTACGCCCGAGCCTAGTTTGTTGCGCAGGTTGTCTACTAGCGTGCGCAGTTGATTGCGATCTACGCCGTCTGCGCGTTGGGCCAGGACTTTTATGCCCTGTACTTCTTTAACTTGATCTGTGGCGGCGGAGACTGATGCCGACGCTGACTTCATGCGAGCCTGCTCAAGTTCTTTGCGCAGCTTCTTTAGCTCTTCGTCTTTGTTTTGTAGCGCGCGCTTGAAGGATTCGGCGGGCGCGGCGTCAGCTTGAGGCTGACCGAGGAAGTGGCTGGCTACGTCCACGATCTTGTGGTCGGCGCGGAAGTGCTTGAGCGAGCCTTCACCGGTCACAGCTTCTACGCGGCGCACTCCGCTGCTGACACTCGATTCGTGCAACAACTTCACCAAGCCGATCTCACCGGTGGCGCCGGTGTGGATGCCGCCACAAAGTTCGGTGGAGAAGTCGCCGATCTTGATGACGCGGACTTTGTCGCCGTATTTCTCGCCGAAGAGCGCCATGGCTTTGTATTCGTTCACGGCCACATCTATTGGGACGTCTTCGATGACCTGCACCTTCGTGTTGCGGAGGACTTCTTTGTTCACGATGTCTTCTATGTCCTGCAGTTCTTCGTCAGCCACGCCGGTGAAGTGCGAAAAATCAAAACGCAGGCGCGCGGGTTCGACGAGCGAACCTTGCTGCTTCACATGCTTGCCGAGAACCTCGCGCAGCGCGGCGTGGAGTAGATGAGTGCCGGTGTGATTGCGCACGGTGGAGAGACGCACGTCGGTGTTGACCACGGCGGTTACGCGGTCCTTTATATGTATGTCCTGCTTGGCGATGACTTTGTGCGCGCGCACGCCTTGCACGGGCATCACGCATCCGCGGACCTCTGCTACGACGGTGTTGCGATCGTTGGAGTAGAGCCATCCGGTGTCGCCGACTTGTCCGCCGGAGTCGGCGTAGAAGGGGGTGTGGTCTAGGACGACCTCGCCTTCTTGTCCGGCTTTGAGTTCCTGCACGCCTGCGCCGTTGGCGACGATGGCTATGACTTCGCAGTCGGCTGATTCGGTCTGACGGTAGCCCTCGAAGTTGGTCTTGCTCAGGTCGCGGAAGGCGGGCGAGGCGGCGGCTTTGCTGCCACCTTTCCAGGAGGCGCGGGCGCGATTGCGCTGGTCAGCCATGGCGGCATCGAAGCCTGCTTGGTCGAACTGTACTCCGGCATCGCGGCACGTATCCTCAATAAAATCTTTAGGCAAACCGAACGTGTCGTAAAGCTTGAACGCGTCTTCGCCTAATAAAACCTTAGACTGCTCGCGGAAGCTTTGAAGAAATTCGGGCGTTATGTTTTCCCCGTGGTGAGGTTTCAAGAACGTTCTCAACCGGTCATCCGGAAAGTTCCTGAGGACATCTTTCGCGCCCGAGATATACGACTCGAGTCTGGCCAGACCAAGGCTTATCGTGTTCGCAAAGCGCCGCTCCTCTTCATGAACGACTCTACTCACTCGCTCTGCCGTCTCGTTCAATTCTGGATACGCATCCTTCATCAGATCGCGGACCGCGTTGACCATCTCGAACATGAATGGCTTCTCCTGTCCGAGCAAGCGTCCGTGACGGATTCCGCGGCGCAGGATCTTGCGCAGCACGTAGCCCCGTCCTTCATTGGCGGGGAGCACACCATCAGAGATGAGGAATGTGGATGCCCGCGCATGGTCTGCGATGACACGCAGGGAGGCAGCATTCTTTGAGTGTGATTCTTTTTCGGATTCCTTCTTGGCCGAAACGCCTGTGAGTTCTGCAGCGCGGGCGATCAGCGGAGTGAACAGGTCCGTGTCGTAGTTCGAGACCACGTTCTGCAGCAC
>JAICWB010000017.1 GCA_025935035.1 Terriglobales bacterium | reverse complement strand
TTTCACATGCGTCAGCAAAAGCCGCGTTCTCTGAAAGGAACCCGTATCCCGGATGGATCGCTTCGGCGGCGCTTCGTTTAGCGACGTCGAGGATCTTCTCTATGTTGAGATAAGATTCGCGCGCCGCGGCCGGACCTATCGCATAAGCTTCGTCCGCCATGCGTACGTGTAGTCCGTCGCGGTCCACCTCGGAATACACCGCGACAGATTTGATTCCCATCTCGCGGCATGCCCGGATCACGCGCACAGCGATCTCACCACGATTGGCGATCAGGATTTTCTTGAAGAGCGGCATGTGTAAGAACGAACTTTGATTCTAAATGAAAAACAAAACCCCTCCCGCAGGAGGGGTTTTAAAGAAAACGCTGATTACTTGCCCAGCACGATACCGCCGGACGTCTTTTCGTTGGCCTTCTCCAGCTTGGCCTTCTTCACTTCCATGGTCTTCTGAACGAAATCGTCGGCGGTCTTAAGGTCAGTCGCGCGCGCCTCGGCGTCACCACATTCCAGGTCCGCCTTTTCGCGATACATCAGGTTCTGGTATGCCATCGCGTCGTCGTAGTCCTTGCGCAAACTCATCGCCTTGTCCAGCATCTGGATGCCTTCGTCCACCTGCTCCTGGTCCTTGTCCTTGAATTCCTGGCAGGCCTTCTTGTCTTTGATCGGATCGTCCGGTTTCAATCCCATCTTTCCCCGCATCTCCATGCGCGGAACATAGCTTTGCGTCCAATCGATCACCGCTACCGAATAGTAGTTGTCCGCATCTTGCGGATCGAGCTCAATGGCCTTCTTGTCGTATTCCTTTGCTTTGTCAAACTTCTTCATGTTGAAGTAGAGCGACGCCAGGCCCTTGGTGCTCAGCACCTGCGTGGCTTTGGGAGCATTGGGCTCGTTCAGCACGTTCGTATATTGCTCAATGGCGCAATCGGCGTAGCGGATGTTTTCCGGGGTGTCGCCGCCGGGAACGTATTGCGCCACGCAGGCAGTCGCGAGATAAAGCTTGGCGACGGCAAGACTCGGATCTTTCGCGATTGCGGTCTTGAAATGCTCGATGGCCGATTCAAATCTGTTTTGCTTATATGCTTGCACACCCTTATTAAGCTGATCACGGGCCATGAGCTTGTTGCAGCCCGTGGTGGCCAGTAACGCCAGGGCAACGGCGATTGTGGTCGATATCTTCGTAAGATTCCTAGGCACTCGTTTAGCTCTCCTTGCCCGTGAGTCAGGCCGCTCGTTGGTGTCTGAGGCGGCTACTGTAACGGGCAAGCGGCGCGGCTTAGCGCGCGCCACTTCCCATGGATTCAGATTTGGTCCCTTACAGATGAAACTTACTGGCCGGATTCAACTTTCGCCGTGATCAAGCCGATCTTCATGCTCAGGTCCGCCGAGTGCGCTATGTCAATGACCTGCGCGACGTCAGAAAAACTCAGCTTGTCATCGCCCTTCACGAACATCACTTTTTCCGCGCGTGTCTTGAAGATGTCAGTCAGCCGGTTCTCCAACTGGTCCCAAGTCACATCGTCCTGGTTGATCTTCAGCGTGGCCCGTCCGCCCGCATTGGCCGGTGCGATCACCTGCACCACGATGGTGCGGTCGGGCGGTTCCGTCTGTTTCTTGTCCTTCGGCGGCTGCGGTACTAGCGCATCCAGCCCGTGCGGAGTCAGGGGCGTGATCACCATAAAGATGATAAGCAGCACCAACAACACGTCCACCAACGGTGTCACGTTGATATCAGCGCGTTGTGCGCCTCCTCCTCCGATTGCCATTCCCATACTGGTTCTCCTTAGATCTTGTTGCTCAGCCGCCCGTTACTGCGGCGGAAGCGGCTGCTGTTTGTTCTGCTGCGTGATCTGCTCGGTCAACAGCCCTACTTGGTCCACGCCCGCGGCACGAACATCGTCCACCACCTGCACCACGACGCCGTACGACGCGCGTCCGTCCGCCTTGATGTAGATCTTCTTGTCCGCGCGGCCGTTCAGCTTGTCTTCCACTTTCGTGGTCAACTCTGACTCGCTCACTTTTTGCGTGTCAAAGTAGACAGCGCCATCGCGTGTGACTGCCACCAGCACCGCGTCTTCTTTGTCTGCGTCTTCCATGGGCACGGGGTTCTTGGTCTTAGCCAGATCCACGTTCGCGCCGTGCTGCAACATGGGAGTGATCACCATGAAGATGATCAGCAGCACCAGCATCACGTCCACCATGGGTGTCACGTTGATGTCAGAGCTGTACCCTTGTAATTTCTTTCCCATTGCCATAATGCGTCGGCTCCAGTGTTCCTAGGCTACTTGCGGCCCGTGCGCTTGATGAAGTAGTCCACCAGCTCGCTGGAGGAGTTGTCCATCTCCACGTCAAAGGCTTCCACTTTGCCGGTGAAGTAGTTGAACATCATGACGGCCGGGATAGCCACGAACAGACCCACGGCGGTGGTCACTAGGGCTTCCGAGATACCGCCGGCGACGGACGCCAATCCGGCTGCCTTGGTCTCTTGGATCTTCTTGAATGCGGTCAAAATGCCCACCACGGTGCCAAGCAGTCCGACGAACGGTGCCGTCGAGCCGATGGTGGCCAAGCTGCTGAGGCCGCGCTTCAGTTCGGCGTGCACGATAGCTTCGGCGCGTTCCAATGCACGACGGCTGGCTTCGACCTGCTCGCCGCTGATCTCGTTGGAATCGCTGTGCGCCTTGAATTCCTGCAAGCCCGCGGTCACGACTTTCGCCAGGTGGCTCTTCTTGTTGCGCTCTGCGATGCGGATGGCTTCTTCGATCTTGCCGTCACGCAATGCGCCGGCCACTGCCGGAGCGAACGCGCGCGACTGCTTGCGCGCCGCGTTGAACGCGATGTAGCGGTCGATCATCACGCCGATAGACCATGCTGACATCACGAACAGGATGATGACCACCGTGCGGCCCATCCAGCCCATCTGGTGCCAGAGTGAGACCGGATCCCAGCCCACGGCTTGTTCGCCGGCATCTTGGAAGTAGGCCAGCGTGGCGGGGATCAGAATGCTTGCTTTGGTTGCTAAGGCTTGGAATACCATGAGTTATGTTTCTCCTCGTTGAAAAACTTTCCATCTAAATCTGATTTGATTTAAAAAATGGCCGGATTTACCTTATTGCACTTATTGAACGGATGAATTAAACCTGTCTTGCTGGCCAGCAACTCTGGCCACTCACACTTAGGATGCAAACTCCGTGCGTGCTGTCACACGGAGTTCCGTAACAATTTCTTTCCTTCTATCCGCCCAGGTTGAAGTTGACCGTTACCTGGGTTTCAACTTCCGTCGGCTCTCCGTTCAGCAGATATGGCTTGTACCGCCATTGCCGTACCGCTTCCAGCGCGGATTGCGTCAACATAGGATGACCGCTGATCACCTTCAAGTTCTGAATGGTGCCGTCCTTACTGATAGTTGCCGACAAGACCACTGACCCCGAAATGTGCGCCTGTTTCGCGATAGGCGGATAGACCGGCCGCACTTGATTGATCAAGTTGCCAGCCGCCACGCCGGAAGAAACCCTTATTTTCTGCGGAGGTGCGACCTTGGGAGGCGGTGTATTCGCCGCGCTCAAAACGCCACCCAGCACGCCACCTGCCGAGCCACCCGAAATACCACCCACAACACCGCCCACGCCGTTTGACGGCGCCGGCTGCTCGTCTTCCACAATCTTCACGATCTTGTTGGGAATCTTGGTAGGAGTGCGTAGTTGACCGTCCACAATCTCACTCACGCGCTTGACCACATGCACTTCAGCCGGCGGCGGAGGCGGTGGAGGCGGTGGTGGCGGAGGGGCCACCAACATGGTCATAAGTTGTTTGGTTGGAAGCGCTTCCGTGTAGATCAGCGGGATCAGAACCAATACGCCAATCAGGCTGAATTGCAGCGCGAAAGAGAGCAGCGTGGTCTTGCCACGATTCGTGCCCGTCTTGTTTGCCGACTCGACTAGACTCTGTTCAAACATCGCCCTAACTCCATTTCGGGACTGTTCCCAACAATAGACACCGGGGCCCTGTACTTTGCTCCCAACTTTTACAACTTAAGAGCGCATCCGGCTCCGGAGCCGGAAAGTCCTGTGATCTCCCTAATACCTAGGCGCGGACTTTATCGCGGCGCTTTTCTTGCGCCCTGGATTCAGCCAAACGCCCTTGTCTCTCCGCCCTCGATCCCTGATAGGCCACAAGCATAGGCGCCGCCACAGCGATAGAGGAATAGGTACCAATTAGGATGCCGATGACCAGGGCAAAGGAAAACCCGTGCAGAACCTCTCCACCAAATAAATACAGGGAAATAACCGTTAAAAACGTCAATCCAGAGGTCAGGATGGTCCGGCTGAGTGTCTGGTTGATGCTTTTGTTGACCAACTCCCTCATTGACTCGCGCCGCATGATCTTCGCGTTCTCGCGAATGCGGTCGAAAACGACGATAGTGTCGTTCATCGAGTAGCCGATTAGGGTTAAGATGGCGGCGATAACGGTAAGGCTTAACTCCGTATTCGTCAAGGAGAAGACCCCAAGCGTAAAAATGGTGTCGTGGAAAACGGCCACCACCGCAGCCACTCCGTAAATGAATTCAAATCGGAACGCCAGGTAGATAAGCATTCCCGCCAGCGAATAAAGCGTCGCCCAGAGTGCCTGGTTCCTGAGTTGTTGACCGACCTGCGGACCCACGATGCTGCTTCCTCGGTCAACATATTTGCCAGCCAGGGGAGAGTTGTTCAAAGCGTTGAAGACTTCTTCTTTGCCTTTATCGAGGGCCCTCTCATCTGCAGACGCCTGACCTAGCGAGATGATGAACTCATTGTTGGCGGCGGGCCCAATACCCTGGACCTTTTCGTCCTTGATGCCCGCTTTGTCCATGGCGGAGCGGATCATGTCTTCATGCACCGGCGCGTTGAACTTCACAGTCACCAGCGTTCCGCCTGTGAAATCCACGCCGCGCGGAATGCCGTGCCAGAAGATCATGGAAAGAATGCCCGCAACTGTGACTACCAGCGAGAAGCACAGGAAGTACCACTTCTTCGCCATCCAATCGATATTTACTTCACCAAAAAATTCCACTTGTTATTCCTTTAGCCTGTCATTCTCCAACCATGCAGCAGGGGACAATGCCGTTTGCAACTCTAAGTGTTGCTTTTGACTTAACTAGAAACGAGAAACGAGTAACTGGTTTTAAATGCTGATCGGCTCTCCACGTTCCTTGCCCACCAAGTGCGCGTCAAAGATCACGCGCGAAACGAATACTGCGGTGAATAAGTTGGCAAGCAGACCTACAACGAGGGTCACTGCGAACCCCTTCACCGGCCCCGTGCCGAACAGGAACAAGATTGCCGCTGAAACGATGGTGGTGATGTGCGTATCCACGATCGTCAGCCACGCGTGACCAAACCCTTGGTCCACTGCCTGCGACGGTACTTTGCCCGCTCGCAGCTCTTCACGGATGCGCTCAAAGATCAGTACGTTTGAGTCAACGCCCATACCGATCGTGAGGATCACGCCTGCGATTCCCGGCAGCGTAAGCACCGCGCCGCTGAATCCCATGAAGCCTAGCAGGATGATCAAGTTGAGGAAGAGCGCCAGGTCAGCGTTGATGCCCGCTCCGCGATAGTAGATCAGCATGAATATCATCACCAGCAACATGCCGACGATCGCCGCCGTGACCCCCTGCTTGATGGAATCGCGGCCAAGTGAAGCGCTCACAACCTCATCATCAAGATACCGAATGCTGGCCGGCAATGCTCCCGAGCGCAGCACCAGCGCCAGGTCTTTTGCTGACTGGTCGTTGAATCCGCCCTGAATGATACCGGAATCGTGGATCTCAGCATTGATGCTGGCCACTTCTTTCACTTTCCCGCTGACCACCACTGCCAGGTAGTTGCCAATATTCTTTCCCGTGAACTCACCAAAACGGGTACCCGCATCACCCGTCAACTGGAAATTCACTGCAGGACGTCCCGCCTCGTCGCGAGTCACTTCTGCGTCGCGCACGTCACGGCCCGCGACTACCGAGTTCCGCGAGAGCACGTAGTACCCGCTCGCCCCGCTGCTGCCTATGCTCGCCCCCGGCAATACCATTTTGTCCACCAGGCTGCCGGCAGCAGCGATCGCATCTTGCTCGGTCGGGTACGCGTTGTTGCCGAATGCCTGTTTGATCTCCAGCATGCCGGTGCTTGAGATGATGTCTTTCACGCGCGTCGGGTCATCCACGCCGGGAAGCTGCACAAGGATCTGGTTCTCGCCCAGCCCATGTTCTTCGATGACCGGCTCGCTTACGCCCAGCGTGTCAATGCGTGAACGGATGACTTCGATCGATTGCTGCACCGCATGCGTCTTGTTGTCCCGCAGGATGCTCGGCTTCAATGTCAGGAAGAGCGAACCATCCGGACCAGACGACATGTCGTACTCTGAAAGCTGCTCGCTGGCGATGTCGTGCGCTGCGCCGCCCTGTTCTCCTGGCACACCTTTCATGATGATGCGGTCAGGACGGGTGGGATCAACGCTGACAGAAGCGAACGGAATGTTCTTCGCTTTGAACGCTGTCTGCATGCGCTCCGCGGCGCGCTGTGAATCCGAGTTGATGGCTTCGTCCACCATCACCTGCAAGATCATGTGCAGCCCGCCCTTAAGGTCGAGGCCAAGGTGGATGTTCTGCCCAATGCCGGAGACGATGCCCCAGCCCACGCCCCGCTCGGCCGTGCCTTTGCGCATAGCGTCAACGCTGGCTTTCGGGTCTGTGCCCAGGAAGATTCCCCACACGAAGACCAACAAGATTCCGATGATTGCGAGTGTCTTTGCTTTCAGGTTCTTATTCATTGCGTTTTGTCTTTGTCACCCTTGAATGCCCATCTATCAAGAACTTGTCATCCTGACCCTGAGCTTGTCGAAGGATCCCTATAACTCTGCAAAATGTATGTACAGCAATGCTCTTGCTTTTGACTTTCCTGCCAACTGCCAACTGACAACTGGCTACTGCTCTTACTACTCTTCCGTCGTGACCGTAACCACCGCGGTCTTTACCACTTCCATCCGCAGATTGTCCGGCGGCACACGAAGCTGGAATGCATCATCCTTCACCGCGATGATCGTTCCCTTGATTCCACCGCTGGTCACAACCTTGTCGCCCGACTTCAACGTGCCCAGCATCTCTTGCCACTTTTTCTGCTTGGTCTGCTGTGGACGGATCAACAGCAGATAAAAGATCACAAAGATGAAGATGAGGGGTAGAAAACCGTACACTCCGCTACCCAAGCCGCCGCTGGCCTGCCCTAACAAAGCGGCAGGATGGTTCACAACAATCGCGGGGTCTGTGACGAACAAGGCCTTCTATTTACCTTTGGAGTCAAGCGCGCGCACTTCTCTTAGCGGGGAGGGCCTCGCAGCTTCGGTTTCTTGTATCTAGCGGGAGAATTTCTGCCTACTGCAGTTCCGGACCGTGGTCTCTTGCTGCCGAAAGCGACCGCGCCTCCTGCAGCATTCCGGAGAGTTCCCCAAGTCTTATAGCATGACGCACGCGCCTCATAGTGTCAAGGTAATGGAACAAGTTATGGGCGCTATTCAGCAGTCCGGCAAGGCTTTCCCCGGTCGTGAATAAGTGCCGCAAGTACGCGCGCGTATATCGCGCGCAAACCCAGCATCCGCACTTCGGGTCCGGCGGATTCTGGTCCAGCGCATAGCGCGCGTTCTTGATGTTCATCCGCCCTTCTGAGGTGAACAACAAACCATGCCGCGCCGCCCGCGTAGGCAAGACGCAATCCATCATGTCCACACCCATCGCGGCATACTCAACGATCTCTTCCGGATATCCCACACCCATCACATAACGCGGCTTGTCCGCCGGAAGATGTGGCAAAGTAGCCTCGATCACCTCACGAGTCAGGTTCCGCGGCTCACCCACACTCAATCCCCCAATGGCATATCCCGGAAACCCGATCTCCACACTCCGCCGCGCCGACTCCACCCGCAGATCGGCATACATCCCACCCTGCACGATTCCGAACAGGGCCTGGGTCTCCCCGGGCCGTGTGGCACAGCCGTCCTCGGCTGTGCGATTTTGATTTTCCTCCGCGTCTCTTTGCGTCCTTTGCGGTTCAAGATTTGCTGATGGCTGATGGCTGACTGCTGATGGCTGCCTCCCCCACGGCACCTCACTCTTCTTAGCCTCGAACGCATCTTTCGACCGCCGCGCCCACCGCGCCGTCATCTCCATCGACTTCTGTGCTCTTCCCCGCTCCGCCGGATATTCCGTGCACTCATCAAACGCCATGATGATGTCCGCCCCCAACGCGATCTGCGCCTCCATCGCCGATTCCGGCGAAAAGAAGTGCGACGACCCATCCAGATGCGAGCGAAAACTCACACCCTGTTCCGTCACTTTGCGCAATTCATTGAGGCTGAAAACCTGATAGCCGCCGGAGTCGGTCAAGATAGCCCGATTCCACGACATGAAACGGTGCAGCCCACCCAACTCGCGCACCGCCTTCGTCCCAGGGCGCAAGTAAGTGTGGTAAGTGTTCGCCAGAATGATCTGCGCGCCCAACTCTTCCAGCACATGCTGCGGCACACCCTTCACAGTAGCCAGCGTCCCCACGGGCATGAACACAGGCGTTTCCACAATGCCATGCGCGGCGTGCATGCGCCCAAGGCGCGCGGTGCCGGCGGTCTTATCCAGTTGGAATGAGAAAGGCATAAACCTTAGCCGCAGATTAACGCAGATGAACGCAGAGATACCAAAGTTAAGAGCAAACCTTCCAACGCGGATCAATGCGGATTAAAGAAGGATCAAAGAAAGATAAACCTCTTTTATGATTTTGACTTATCGGCTTTGATCTGTCTTTTATCGTTCTTATCCGCGTCTGAAGGTTTGATTTTTTGCGCTTAGAACTTCTGTTGAAACCGCCCCACACTCACAAACGCCCGATGCACATACCCCTCGCCCAACAACAAATCTCCAACCTTCGCCGTGCACTTGTAAATATGAAACCGTCCGTCGATCTTCTCCAGCACCGCCTCCGCCACTACGATGCTTCCCACGCCACACGGCGCCCGGTGGCTCACATTGATATGCGTGCCCACGGTGATCTCATCGCCTTCGCAGTACTCCTCCGCGGCTTCGAAACACGCATACTCCATCACGCCGATCATGCTCGGCGTCGAAAGCACCGGCGGCAGCGGGTCATGCAGATACTTGAGCGTGTGTTTGAACTCCACTACGCGCCGCACCGTCGCGCGCGTGCCGATGGGTACAGGTTTCGCCATCCCTCTTTTATAGCAAACAGCCCTACGCAATATTTGCAGAACCTTTATTGCCGGTCCTCATCTAATAAGGTGACGCGTCCCGCATTTAAATTGACTGGGGGCGCGTTTCGCGCATTTAAGTCTTACGGGCTCAAATAGATGCGCGAAACGTCTTTGTTTTGTCATATTTAGCGGCCATTTTTCTGTAACTGAAGCAAACAAAGAACCGTGCGCGGGATATACCCCCGGGGTCAGTTAGACAAATTTGGCTTAATCCGTTCTTATCTTTCCTTTATCCGTCTTGATCCGCGTCTGAAGGTTCTGCTTTTGATCCTGTCTTGTCCGCATTGCTCCGCGTTCATCTGCGGCGAAGGGTTTTTCGTTTAACATCAATCACGTGGCTACAGAAAACAAACCTCGCGTCCGCTTCGCTCCATCGCCCACCGGACACCTGCACGTAGGCAATGCGCGCACCGCGTTGTTCAACTGGCTCTTCGCCCGCCAGAGCGGCGGCACGTACATCCTCCGCATCGAGGACACCGACCTCGAGCGCAGCGAAGCGCAGTACGAGACGCAACTCATCGCTGATTTGAAGTGGTTAGGTCTTAATTGGGACGAGGGCCCAGACGCCGGCGGCAAGTTCGGCCCTTATCGCCAGTCAGACCGCATGGAGCTTTATCACGATTACGCCAAGCGTCTACTCCGCGAGGGCAAAGCATATTTATGTTTCTGTTCCGCAGAAGAACTTGAAGCCGAACGCAAGAAAGCGCTGGCTGCGCAACTGCCGCCGAACTACTCCGGCAAATGCCGTGCCATTGATCCCGCAGAAGCGCAGAAGCGCCGCGCCGCAGGCGAGCGCGCAGCCATCCGCCTGCACATTCCCGAGCACCCGATCAAGTTTCATGACATGGTGCACGGCCCGGTCGAGTTTTCGAATGAAGTTGTCAGCGACCCGATCATAGTTCGTTCCTCAGGCATGCCGGTGTACAACTACGTCGTCGTCATTGACGACGCGGAGATGAAGATCACGCACGTCATCCGCGGTGACGATCACTTGTCCAATACGCCGAAACAGGTCGCGCTTTACGAGGCTTTAGGTTGGCCGGTGCCGGAGTTCGCGCATCTCTCCACAATCCTCGGCCCCGACCGCGAGCGCTTGTCGAAGCGCCACGGCGCGACCTCGGTCGCCAACTTCCGCGACATGGGCGTCATGCCGGAAGCATTGGTCAATTACATGGCGCTGCTCGGATGGGCGCCCAGCGGCGGCACGCGCGAAGAGTTCACGCCACAAGAGTTGGTGAAAGAATTCTCGCTGGAGCGCGTAACGCCGTCCCCTGCAGTCTTTGACATGCAGAAGCTGTATTGGCTGAACCGTCACTATGTCGCGCATCGCCTGACGACCGCACCGCAAGCCACCATCGAGTTGGCGCTAACGTTCTTCACTAAAGCCGGATACACGCCCGACCATCTCGACCCGAAGGGCCTCACCTGGCTGCAGAGTGTAGTCACTCTGCTAGCCCCCGGCGTAGACAAACTCGAAGACCTTCCCGCCCGCGCCGCCATGATCTTTAAATACGACGCGACCGCAGCAAAAACTTCACCCGACAACGCTGAGGTGATGGGCCTAGAAAAAACTGCGGCAGTGATCGCATCTTTCGCCAAGAAAGTTCAGTCCGAATCCGGAGAGATCACCGCCGAGCGCTTCAAAGCCATCGTGAATGAAGTGAAAGCCGAGACGGGCGCGAAAGGTAAAGAATTGTTCCACCCTATCCGCATTGTGATCACTGGTTCACACTCCGGTCCCGAGTTCGACAAGTTGATTCCCATCATCGAGCAAGGCGCCGCACTGGGATTGCCGGCGCGCGTTCTTAGTGTGAAAGAAAGGACAGAAGCGTTTAACCGTGGATAAGATAAGACCTTTAGACGCGGACAAGAACGATAAAAGAAAGATCAAGGCGGATCAAACAAGAACAGAAATTTAAAGATTCATCTTTGTTTGATCTTTTCTTTTATCCGATTTGATCCGCGTCTGAAGGTCTTGCTTTTGACTTTGATCTATCAGCGTTCATCTGCGTTAATCTGCGGCTAAAAGGTTTTGATTTTGACTAACGTCACCATCTCGCTGGATTTTCCCCACAGCTACGAAGTGGAAGTGATGGACGGCGGCTCCTCGCTCATCAGCATCGGACAAACGCCCGTCCGCATCCCTGACGCCGGCGAAGATGTTGACGCTCTCACGCTGCGCATCAAGCCGCAAGATTCCACTCCATGGGTCGGCCGCTTCGCGCGCGGCTTCGAGACCGATGAACTTACCAGTGGCGTCTACGCATGGCCCGATCGTGTCTCCCTCGCCGTGGTCTCAGCCGGTTACGGATACGTTCTCAAAGCAGCCGACCGAGGCAAGAACTGGGTGCGCCTGCAGCCCATGCCCATCACCGACGTCCGCGTGCTGCCGGAAAACAACATGATTGTGTTCGCCGACTTCACCCACATGTTCGGCTACGGCGCGCAAAAGACCGCATGGAAGAGCGAACGTCTCTCGTGGGACGGCATCACCATCACCAAAGTAGCCACCAATCACATCTTCGGCTTAGCCTGGGACGCCGAGCAGGACAAAGAAGTCGAGTTCGCGCTCGACGTTCGCACCGGCGACCACACCGGCGGCGCAAAGCCCTGGGCAAAACGTTAAGGCCGTTTCCCGTTTCTGGCTTCCCCGAAGCGTCGTTCGTACCGCCGGCGTCCCGCCGGCTGTCGTGAGGGCATCCTGCCCTCACCGCGACACTAGAGGAGTAGAATCCTTTCCGACTTTCCGGAGTTCCTATGAAAATCAAACTGATCGTCGGCATCATCCTGCTCCTATCACTCGCTGCTACCGCCCAAGTCACCATCATCCGCGCCGGCACACTGATAGACGGCAAAGCCAACGTCGCGAAGAGAAATCAAGTCATCGTCATCCGCAACAACAAGATTGAAAGCGTTAACGATGCCGCGGGCTTCACCGCGCCTGCCGACGCGGCCGTGGTCGATCTCTCGAACGCCACAGTCCTCCCCGGCTTAATCGACTCCCACACGCACATCTTCCTGCAAGGCGAAGACCCGGCTGAAGGCGGATATGACATCCAACTGCTGAAGTATCCCATCTCGTATCGCTCAGCGCGCGCGGTTGTCTCGGCGCGGCGTGCACTGGAGCAAGGTTTTACCACCATACGCGACCTCGAGACCGAAGGCGCCGGATACGGCGACATGGGCATCAAGCGCGCGGTGAATGAAGGCATCATTCCCGGACCGCGCATCTTCGGCGTCACGCGCGCCATCTCCACTACCGGCGGATATCCGCTCGAAGGCTACAACCCGGACATTGTCGTACCCAAAGGTGCGCAGATCATCGACGGACCCGTGCAAGCGCGCAAAGCCGCGCGCGAACAGCTCGACAACGGCGCTGACTGGATCAAGGTGTACATGACGCACCGGTCATGGATTGGCAAGAATGGCGAGCTTGTATCGCAACCCACGCTGACCGTGGAAGAACTCAAAGCCGTCGTTGACGAAGCACACAGCTGGGGCAAAAAGGTCGCCTGCCATGCATATAACGGCATCGGCCTTCAGCGCGCGCTTGACGGCGGATGCGATTCCATCGAGCACGGGCTCGAACTCACAGACGCAAACATCGCGCAGATGCTCAAACAAGGCACCTGGTATTGCCCGACCATGGCGGTCTATTACGGCGACTGGGCGCCCGAGAACACGCCCGAAGGTCAGCGCGACCGCAAGCGCGCCGAAGTCCACATGGCTTCTCTTGCCAAGGCTTATAAGGCCGGCGTCAAGATCGTCTTCGGCACGGACATGGGCGGCATCAAGTGGTCAGATCCCATCGCCCAGGAATTCCCGTACATGGTGAAAGCGGGCATGTCGCCCATGGAAGCCATCAAAGCCGCCACTTCGCGAGCGGCGGAGCTACTGGACATGCAAGGCGATATCGGCGTCATCGCCCCGGGTGCTTACGCTGACCTGATCGCCGTGCAGGGTGACCCGCTAGCTGATGTAGGAGTTCTAAAAGATGTCCGTTTCGTGATGAAAGACGGCAAAGTCTTCCGCGAGAATGGACATAATAAGGAACAATAGACCCGCGCCCACCTTCGCCATTACAACATTGCGCCGCTGACGGGCATCTTTTGCTGGCAGGAGATGCCTATGTCGGCGACATTAGAACGCCCGGAGAATCCGCTCGAGTTCGCGCACGACCAGGCTGCCAAACACAGCGGCATACGGCTGTGGTTCTCGACCTTTGCCAATAAGACCTCTGGCGCTGTGGGCTCGCCTATAACCTTTTTGCTCGCTATAGCTACGGTGGCGATATGGGCTGCGCTTGGCCCTATGTATCACTACTCTGACACGTGGCAACTGGTGATCAACACCGGCACCACCATCATCACATTCCTCATGGTATTCCTCATTCAAAACACGCAAAACAGAGATGCGAAAGCTATTCACCTGAAATTGAATGAGCTCATCCATGCCGGCAAGCACGCCCAGAATGACCTCATCGAAGTGGAAAAACTCAGCGATGAAGAATTGAAGAAGCTTGAAGAACACTACGCGCGCATCCGTAAAGAGTGCGAGCGTCGCCGCAATGCCGGCCTGCAAGAATCAGGTCAGGACGCGGCTTAACTGCTCCGTCCCGCGATCTGTCGCAGTCGCCACATGGCGATGATCCCGACTATCGGCCCAGCGGCCAGGCTCGCCGCCGCCCACGGCCATCCGTAGTTCTCGCCGATGCCCGCTGCGATGCGGATCGAGACTGCGGTCAACAGGAATCCCAAAGCGGTCTGCATCGTAAGAGCGGTGCCCACATACCGTTGATCAGATACCTCAGTGATGATGGCGGAGAATTGCGCCGAGTCCGCGATCACAGAGATGCCCCATATAAATGAGATCGCGATGACCGCGTAGAAGTTACGGAACAATAGAGCCGCTAGCAAGCAGCAGCTTCCACTTACGGCCATGGCAACAATGGTCACAAGAGAACGCTGGCGTATGCGTGCGGCCTCAGCATCTGGAGCGGCGGGAATCTTGTCAGCGGCACGCCCAGCGATCCAGCATCCCAGCGCGCCGATGGCGATGACAAAGAACGTGAGCCGCTTTACGTTCGCAGTCACGTCTCCGGTGGATGTCGCTGACTCGCGCAGCATCAATGCGATCCACGCCCAGAACGAATACAGCTCCCACATGTGGCCGAGATATCCGAGATTCGCCAGTCCAAGTCTGCGATTGCGGAACGAGAGCACTTCCGTCACTTGCGCGAAATCAAACGGCGGGGAGGGCGCTGCATAAGGGCCGGAAGTCACAAAAAGCGCGATCATAACTGCGCCGGTCAACGCGAGGCCACTGCTGACATATATCACCGTGCGCCATGAATCAGCGCCGACTCCGCCCAGGGCGTTGATGCCGTGCGGTGTAGCTGAGCCGAGCGTGAGCGCGCCTATCAGTATTCCCAGTGCTTCGCCCCGACCTGATTTAAACCACCCGGCCAGCACCTTCATTCCCGGGGGATACACTCCCGCGAGCGCGGCGCCGGTCAAAAACCGCAGAGCAATAGCAACGAAAATATGTTCCGACGCCACCAGGCCGAAGGCGGCATTGAGAATCGCGGCGATTGCGGCACTCACTGCGATAACGCGTGGAGCGGGGAAGACATCTGCAACATTGAATATGGCGAGTAATAGAGCGCCGGCCACAAATCCCAATTGCACAGAAAGAGTCAGCCATGAACCCAGCGCCAGACTCGCATGCCAAACCATCGTGAGTTGTGGCAGCACCGCCGTTCCGGCGAACCAAAGCGACATGGCCAACAACTCCGAGATGGAAAGGATAAAAAGAGTGCGGCGAGCGTTCGGTTCCATGCGGTGGAAGGATTGTAGCGGATGAGGGGCGCAGATATGATGCTTGCCATCGCATGACCAACTCACCGAATGCCAACTCCGCAAACAACGGATTGAAGTACATGCTCGCGGTAGTGCGCATAGCGCTTGGAGTGATCTTCCTTTTCTTCGCCGAATACAAGATCTTTGGGCCGGACTTCGCGCACGGCGGCATCCAGAAATGGATCGGCGGATTCTTGCAGAACGACACGGTCGTTCACTGGTATCGTCCGTTTTTGGAGAACGTAGTCATGCCGCACGCCACTGCGTTCGCTTATTTGTTCGGAACCGGCGAATTACTTGTGGGCCTGGCGCTGGTAACGGGCGTCTGGGTGCGACCCGCCGCGGTGGGCGGCGCCTTCATGATGATCAATTTACTTTTGTCGGAATGGATCGGCGTTGGGACGAACGCTCGCGTCTGGCAATATTTTGGCGCGCAGCTTGATCATATTTGTCCGCTGATGATCTTTTTGATCTTACTGGCCGAGCGCGAACCCCAGCTCAGCTTGCGGCGATTCTTTCCCCGAAGCCCCGCTTCCGGGCGCTGATTCCTTGAACGCCGCGCCTTCATGCTTCAGCAACGCTTCTTTCACGCTGAGTCCGCCGCCGTATCCGGTAAGTGATTTGTCACTCCCGATCACACGATGGCACGGGATGATGAGCGAGATAGGATTCTGTCCGTTCGCCGCGCCTACAGCACGAGAAGCTTTGGGATTGCCTACGCGCGTCGCCAGTTCGCCATAACTTATGGTCTCGCCATAAGGGATGCGCTGAAGTTCCTGCCACACGCGCATCTGAAATGCGGTCCCGTGGGGCGCAAGGGGCAGATCAAAATCTACGCGGCGTCCCGCAAAATATTCGTTGACCTGACGCTGGACTTCAGACAGCGCTTCGCCGTTCCACTCCGGCCCGTAGCCTTTGGTTCGCAACTCCGCGAAGACCTCTTCCGCAGGGTGTCGCTTGCCGGTGAAGTAAAGCAAGAGCAGTCCGCCATCGGCATTTACCGCGGCGATCACGTCACAGATAGGCGTTTCCCACTGATGAACGCAACAGGGCTTATTCATAACGTAATCCTAGAGCAACATAGATGAAGCCGCACTCTGAAAGTTGCGACCAAATTCGCAGTCTATAATCAATAGTTAGACCTATGCCAAAGAAGAAGCTGATCCGTTCCACCACTGTGCTCTGCGTGCGCCGCGACGGCAAGGTCGTGATGGCCGCGGACGGTCAAGTCACGCTCGGCGAAGGCGTGATCAAGCACTCCGCCAGGAAAGTTCGCCGCCTCTACAACGATAAGATCCTCGCCGGATTCGCCGGTTCGACCGCTGACGCCTTCAACCTCTTCGGGCGCTTCGAGTCAAAGCTGGAACAATACGCCGGCAATATCGAACGCTCCGCTGTGGAGCTAGGCAAAGACTGGCGCACGGATAAGATTCTGCGGCACCTGGAAGCACTGCTCGTGGTGGCTGATGGCAATAAGACGTTCCTTATCTCTGGCGGCGGAGATGTGATCGAGCCGGACGAAGGCATCGCCGCCATCGGGAGTGGCGGAGCCTACGCGACCGCTGCCGCGCGTGCGTTGATGAAGAATACTGAGCTGTCCGCGCGCAAGATCGCGGAAGAATCGATGCGCATCGCCGGTGACATTTGTATCTACACCAACAACGTGATCACTATCGAGGAGTTGTAATGCCCGGTTCCGCTCCGACATCAGGCTATTCCGGAACGCCTCTGGTAAAGAAGCTTGGCATCAGACCGGGAGACAAGCTTGCGCTGGTGAATGAGCCGCTCGCCTTCCCGCGTGATCTAGTGGGCTTGCCAGACAGTGTCGAGATAGTCAGTGCGGATGATAATCCTAAGCCCGGCACGCTCAACGTGGTGATTGTTTTCCTGAAGAGTCAAGCTGAGTTAAAGAAGCTCTTGCCGGCGATGAAGACCAAGATCGCTCAACATGGCATGATCTGGACGGCATGGCCGAAGAAAGCCGCGCGAGTACAGACAGACCTTGACGAAAACATCATCCGCAACAAGGGACTGAGCATCGGGTTAGTGGACGTGAAAGTATGCGCCATAAACGAGATCTGGAGCGGATTGAAGTTCGTTATACCGGTGAAGGACCGGAAGAACTTGTAATTTCTGATCTGTAATTTGTAATTTCAAACCCTTTGAGTCGCACTGTGAGGTTTCCTGATTACAAATTTCAAATCGCAAATTACAAATCAAGATTATGGCAATTTACTTACCCGCAACCGCTGAAGAGAACGCCGTCTCGCTGGACGAACTCACTCCACGTGAGATCGTAGCTGAGCTGGACAAATACGTCGTAGGACAACATCAGGCGAAGCGCGCCGTGGCCATTGCGCTGCGCAATCGCATCCGCCGGCAGAAGCTTTCGCCGGAGCTGGCGGAAGAGATCATGCCCAAGAACATCATCATGATCGGCGCCACCGGCGTGGGCAAGACGGAGATCGCGCGCCGCCTCGCCAAGCTGGCGAACTCGCCATTCATGAAAATAGAAGCGTCGAAGTTCACCGAGGTCGGCTATGTTGGCCGCGACGTTGAATCCATGATCCGCGACCTCGTCGAAGTCGCGATTGACATGGTGCGCGAAGAGAAGCTCGAAGACGTGCAAGACAAAGCCGAACTCAATGCTGAAGAGCGCTTGCTCGATGCTTTGCTTCCGGCGATGCCTACGCCGGCGACAGTCCACGGGCCGAATGAGCCCGAGCCCGGCATTACTCCTATTAACGCAAGCGGCGATTCACAACACCGCACGCGCGAAAAACTTCGTCAGCAACTGCGCGAAGGCAAGCTCGACGACCGCACGGTTGAGATCGATGTCCGCGAGCGTGCCATGCCGTCCTTCGAGATCATCTCGAATCAAGGCATCGAAGAGATGGACATCAACATGAAAGACATGTTGCCCAACCTCTTCGGCCAGCGCACCAAGAAGCGCAAGATGAAAGTCGCTGAGGCATTCGAATATCTTATCCAGGAAGAAGAGCAGCGCCTCATCGACATGGACCAGGTCACGCGTATCGCGGTGGACCGCGTCGAGCAGAGCGGAATCATCTTCCTCGATGAGATCGACAAGATCGCAGGGCGCGAAGGCGGTCACGGGCCCGACGTCTCACGGGAAGGCGTGCAACGCGACATCCTGCCCATCGTCGAAGGAACAACGGTCAACACACGTTACGGCATGGTGCGAACAGATCACATCTTGTTCATCGCCGCGGGCGCGTTCCATGTTTCGAAGCCAAGCGACCTGATCCCCGAACTGCAAGGCCGCTTCCCCATCCGCGTGGAACTGCAAACGCTGACGATGGAAGACTTCATCCGCATCCTGACCGAGCCGAAGTCCTCTCTGGTAAAGCAGTACACCGCATTGCTCGAGACGGAAGGCCTGAAGCTGACGTTCACGCCGGAAGCGTTGAATGAGATCGCGCGCTTTGCCTTCCGAGTGAATGAGACGACCGAGAACATTGGCGCTCGCAGACTGCACACCATCATGGAGAAGGCACTCGACGAGATCAGCTTCACCGCGAACGAGATGGCTGAGAAAGAAAAGAACGTGACCATCGACGCCGCCTACATCCAGAAGATGCTGGCAGACATCGTGAAAGACCAGGATTTGTCGCGGTATATTCTCTGAGTGCTGCGGCAGTTGCCGACCAACGCGCTGCACGGATCTGTGTTTGCAGTTGATTTTGTTCTTGCTTTAAGCTGAGAGCTGACGGCTAATAGCTGAAAGCTGCTCTTCGCGCCCTTAGCTCAGCGGATCAGAGCATCGGTCTTCGGAACCGAGGGTCGGGGGTTCGAATCCCTCAGGGCGCGCCATTCCTTCGCGTATTTTATCGATCATACCTTCACGATATTTCTTAAAAACGACTCGTGTATGCGCCCACCCATCGCCAAAGCGCGGCCCCTTTTTCACCTGAAAAACGGCGGCCAAAGCTGCAAACGGAACAAATAGGGCAACATTTCTCTTGAGGGTGGGAATGATTCCGGCCTCTTTGCCTGTCCGCACGTCGATCACTTCCAGCTGCGTTATGCGTTTACCCGGGGATAAGCCATTGCTTCCTCTGATGAGCTGCAGCGCAATGTAAAGGGCCAGGCACAGAGCGAACAAAAGATCGAAGGACAATTCCAATGCTGGAATTCGAGTCAGGACGAAGAGCAACACTAAGGGAAGAACAAAATCGAAAACGAAATTATCAACCACATGTGCGATCGCTCTTCTTTTCCAAAAGCTGCTACTGCAGGCGTAACAGACCGGCTGACCGTACATGAGGCTCTCGCTCAAGCCAAGCTCTAAGCCACATAAAGTACACAATAGGCCCGCCGTAACCTGCGGATAATGCGAGGAAAAATCGCGTCGGCACAGTTCTACATTCAGCGCCATGGCGGCTTCAGGAAAAAGGTCGCTCTGTTGCTTTGCCAGACGTAAAAGTTCCTCGTCAGACATTTTGCGGTACCTTGCCGCAAAACGATTGGCATCAATGCTTTCGTGCGAAAACGAAGTCAAGTCGGGGGCGCCGCGCATTCTGGGGAGGCTAGTGACTCACGAAACGCTTGTCAATGTAAAACAAGGTGATATCCATCCCCTACAATGGTTGCGCTTTATGAACATCCGTCGCGCCATCAACATCGAAGACCTGCGCCAAGCGGCGCGCCGCCGAATGCCGCGAGTTATCTTCGACTACCTTGATGGCGGCGCCGATTCCGAGATCACGCTCGCAGAGAACACTCGCGCGTTCAGCGACATAACATTTCGTCCCCGCGGAGCGGTTGCCTCACCCACGTACGACCTGAGAACGACTGTTCTAGGCCATGAGCTTTCTTTCCCGGCGATGCTCGCTCCCATCGGCTACAGCGGGGTGATGTATCCGAATGGGGAAGTTGCGGCCGCCCGCGCCGCAAGCAAAGCTGGGCTCGGCTACATTCTCTCCACTATCTCTTGCTGTAAGCTGGAAGATGTTCGCGCCGCATACCCGAATGCCGAGAACGCATCCGCGCCGCCGCTGTGGTTTCAGCTTTATCTTGTTGGCGGACGCGCCGCCACTGAAGCCACCATTGACCGCGCCCAGCGTGCCGGCTACTCCGCGCTGGTGATCACCGTGGATTCTCCGATCGCGGGCAACCGCGAGCGCGATCTGCGTAATGGCGTAAAGCAACTTTTGGGCGATTCAACATTTGCCAAGATTCCCTTTTTGCCGGATCTTCTCTCGCATCCCTGGTGGCTGTCGTCATATCTTGCCGCCGGCGGATTGCCTCGACTGCAAAATGTGATCGTGCCCGGCTCTGGGCCGATGCCGCTGATGGACGTGGTCTCTGCACTATCCCGCGCTGCTATCCAATGGAGTGACCTTGAGTGGATCCGCCGGTTGTGGCGCGGTCCCATCGTAGTGAAAGGCATCATGATCGGAGACGATGCGAGGCGCGCGATCGATGCAGGCGCTTCAGCCGCCATTGTCTCGAACCACGGCGGCCGCCAGCTAGACACTGTCTCCGCATCATTACGTGCACTGCCGGAAATCGCTGCCGTCGCCAATGGACAGATCGAAGTCTTGATGGATGGCGGCGTTCGCCGCGGAGCGGACATCATCAAAGCTGTTTGTTTGGGTGCGCGCGCGGTGCTGATCGGTCGCGCATACGCATACGGACTAGCCGCCGCGGGTGAGGTTGGAGTCTCGCGCGCGATCGAGATCCTGCGAATGGATTGTGATCGCACTTTGCGCTTGCTTGGCTGTCCCGCTGTTTCTGCGCTTGACGAATCCTATGTGAAAATCGGTGGATCGCCGCGCTAGTCGAGGGGCCAGCCCAAGGCGCTCTTTAGATTCCGGAAATCCTTTCGCCGGCACCAATCGTATTAGAGGCTCGTGGCTTTGCCCCACTGCTCACTCAGCCCGAGTTTCTTTACCCAATGTTCAATGTACGGGGAGTCCAACTCATTCTTTCGGGCATTTAGCACCCCGGCCACATCTTCGATCTGCCTTTGTGAACCACCGAGTTTCGCCCATCGAAGCTTTGCGATCACCACATCCTCCGCACGGGCTATTTGAACGCTTAGTCCGCCCAGATTGATGGTCTCCCGCCTCGCCAGCGCTGAAAGCCCATACTCGGACTCTTCAGAAAAAATAAAATCTACTTTCCAGCCAGTAACATTATCCAGCACATTGAATTGGCTTCGATTTGCCAGAGCCGTGGACGCTTGCCCTTCGTCAGCATAAAAATCTGCCGCCTGAAATTCACGGATCATCTGTTGCACTTGCTGCAACGAAGCCTCGATCACAATGTCCAAGTCTTGGGTCGAACGCAAAGTTCCATGGACTGAACTCGCCACCGAGCCCGTCAACATATATGAAACCCGCGCGCGCTCCAGCACGGGTATCACGCGCTCCAGCGGTGCTTCGACGTTCACTGGGGTTGCGCGCTCCCATACAACATCCGCACGAGCTCTGATTTCACTTCAGCTTCGTTAAGTCCAGGCTTGCGGTGTCTGATACCGTCCAGCGCGAATCTCCGCATCTCTGCGCACATCTGCAGAGTTACTCTGAGGCGATCCGACTTGCTCAGCCGGTTGAATCTCTCAAATTGTTTGGCCGCCATCGTCGGCTGGCTATCAGAGATCATGGGTTCAATCTACTCGTAGCATCAGAGGTAGACAAGTATCGGTTCGCTAAAAGTTTGCATTTAAGCGCCAGTGGACATTTGCGCCTTTGCCCGTCTTTTCAGCCCTGCCGCCACGATGCGGATCTCGTGATAAGTGATCTCTTCCGGCAACGCATCTTTTATCGGCCTTAACGC
>JAICWB010000147.1 GCA_025935035.1 Terriglobales bacterium | reverse complement strand
GACATGATGCTGATCGGCAATGAACTGGAGAAGCTCATACTCTACGTGGGCGAGAAGAAGCGGATCACGATCGGCGACGTGGAGATCATGGTGCTCTCGGCGAAGCAACGTTCTCTTTACGAGCTGACTGATGCCATATCCGCTAAAGACCGCACGCGTGCGCTTGCTGTGATGGACGCGATGCTGTCCAGCGGCGACGGAGAAGAAGCCGCCATTGGCCATCTCTATATGTTGGCTAAGACCTTCCGGCAGATGCTGGTCATCCTCGAAAAGAACGTGCGGGATTCGCGCGCTATCTGGCAGGCGTTATGGCAGGGCTTCCGCGTGCCGCCGTTCGCGGCAGATGACCTGATTCGCCAGGCGCGGCGCTACAAGTCTCGGCGAGAACTAACGCGGGCTATCCGATTGATCGCTCGCGCAGACCTTGCTCTGCGTTCGAACCCCGTGAGCAAGCGAATGGTGCTGGAGAACCTGGTCATGGATCTGGCCAGCGAAGCGCCCATCGTTCCCGCCGGATGGCAGCAAGAAGAACTGCCGGTCTAAGAGTCCGTGGTCCACTGCCCCAATTGCCGGAATGAGATGAAGCAGATGACCGTGGATGGGCATTTCGGTCCTGAGATCAGTTTCTACCTCTGTGCTCCATGCCAGTCATTCTGGTTTGAGATGTTCAAAGCGCTGCAGCTGGCACCCTCGGCAACATTGCAGCTGATGAAATTCATTGGCGAGAACTCTTCGCAACCGCGTCCAAAGATGGCGGAGATATTGCGCTGCCCTGACTGCGGGTCAACTCTAAAATTCACTAATGACTGGCAACGTAATGCGAAGTTCAACTACTGGCGCTGCGAGAAAGAGCACGGGCAGTTCATCAGCTTTCTTGATTTCTTGCGCGAGAAAGATTTCATTCATCCCATCTCGAATGAGCAGATCGCTGAACTTAAGAAGACGATGCAGACGGTGAATTGCTCGAACTGCGGAGCGCCGATCGACCTTAATAAAGATTCCGCCTGCCAGAGTTGCGGTTCGCCTATTTGCATGCTGGATATGTCCCAGCCGCAGCGAATGATCGAACAACTTCAAAAGGCAGGCGACAAGCCGAACTGGATGCAGGACCCGACGTCAGCGCTCAACATGGCGAAGGCGATGCTGGCCATCTCCAGCCCATCTGACTATTACCACAGTGGGTTTGGAGCAGAGTGGCATGAAGATGCATCTGCGCACGGCCTGATAGAAGCCGGACTGCGCGCTGTGGGCCGCTGGCTCGCGAAATAAGACTTCGCGGAAATAGAAAAGGCGGGCCGCATGGCCCGCCTTCATTGAAATCACGGAGTGTTACTTCGACTTCTTGTCCAACTTATTGATACGTGTGCTCAAGCGGCTCTTGTAACGGGAAGCCGTGTTCTTGTGCAGCATGCCGGTCTTGGCGGCCTTATCAATGGCCGACGCGGTGGCGCCATAAGCTGATTGAGCAGCCTTCTGGTCCCCTGTGGCAATGGCTTCACGCAGTCCGCGAAGTGCGGAGCGCAGCTTGGATGTGCCCGCTCGATTGCGCTCACTGCGGGTTTCTGTCTGACGGGCGCGTTTTAGCGCGGAAACATGGTTAGCCATAACTTGCGAGTATTCCTCTACTTATCTTGTGGGATTCGGGGTTGCTGCCGAAACGTCTATTCTAAAGGTTGCCGCGCCAAAGGGTCAAACACCCGTCAATAAAGCGGCCAAACCTCGCCAGCCGGTTCCGCTAAGGTGTTAAGCCGCTTCCCGGCAAGCTGCCAAAGCATCTAAAAAGTTGAAAGAAAGCCCAAAACGGAGGGGCCCACGTTTAACGAACTATTCATTGACTTGCCGGAGCGAACCGTCATATTGTTAGCTTCAATGTACGTGCTTTCGCCGTTCGGCGAGCATCCTAGCCCGGCAGCCTCCTCCAAGACTCAAACGCACATTTGTCCGCATACGTTCGGTAACCCATCGGCCCGGAGGTCATTCCCAGCATTTTGATGAAGAAAAAACTAGCGATCACCCCTAACGTAGAGACCCTTTTCGGAACCAGGGACGAAAACCTGCACATCATGGAAGACGGGCTCAATGTAACGATCCATATGTATTCGGATTCGATCGGCATTGAGGGAGCGACGGAAAGCGTAGCCCGCGCCGAGCAGATATTCACTGACTTTGAATATCTGCGCAAAGCCGGTCACACCTTCCACAATGGTGATCTTGGAAGTTTGCTGCGCGTAATGATGGCGGACAAGACTGCCACGTTGCGCGGGTTGGCGGAGGCGGCGAAGTCTCGCGCGCAGGGTGGGAAGCGAGTTGTGCAACCGAAGAGCGCGAACCAGCGCAAGTATCTGGAGATGATCGCTAACCATGACATGGTGTTTGGAATAGGCCCGGCGGGTACGGGTAAGACGTATCTGGCCGTGGCGATGGCAGTGAGCGCATTGCTCTCCAAGCAGGTGAGCCGCATCGTATTGGCGCGTCCGGCGGTGGAAGCGGGCGAGCGTTTGGGATTTCTGCCGGGGACGTTGCAGGAGAAGGTCGATCCGTATCTTCGTCCTTTGTATGACGCGCTCTATGACTTGATGGAACCGGAGAAAGTCGATCGCTGCCTGGAAAAGAACATCATTGAGATCGCGCCTATCGCGTTCATGCGCGGTCGTACGCTCAACGACGCTTTTATCATCATGGATGAAGCGCAGAACACCACCCACGAGCAGATGAAGATGTTCGTTACGCGTTTAGGTAACAATGCGAAAGCGGTCATCACAGGCGACGTGACGCAGATCGACCTGCCGCACAAGAAAAGCGGTTTGCTCGAAGCCATGGATGTGCTGAAGGATGTGAAGGGAATCGGCTTCACGATCTTTGATGATTCTGACGTTGTGCGTCACCAGCTCGTGCAGCGCATCATCCGTGCCTATGACGAGCACAAAGAACGCACCAGCCGGCAGTTGGCGCTGGATCTGGAAGAGACGCTTCCGGTGAAGCCGAAGACTGAGCGTACTGGTTCTGGGACGCCGATCATTGAGCAGTAACGGCGGGAGAGCGCGGAGGGAGGCCCCGTCCGTTCGCACGCGAACCATGCCTGTTGGATTGCAGATCGAAAGTCACGGTCGCGAGTTGAGCCGTAGCGCAAATGATCTTTTGCGCTTCGCTAGGAGCGCCCGAAAAGCGGCGGGATTGCAAGGTACAGTCAGTATCCTTGTGCAGTCGAGCGAACGCATGCGCGCCATGAACCGCTACTTCCGACACAAAGACAAGCCGACTGACGTGCTCTCTTTCCCGGCAGGCAGAGAGTTGCAGGGAATGCACGAAGGCGACATCGCTATCTCAGCGGATATTGCGGCTGATAATGCGCGGTCGCTCGGTCATTCATTGACGAACGAGATCAAAGTGCTGATCTTGCATGGAATGCTGCACCTCGCGGGTTATGACCATGAGAGGGATTCCGGCGAAATGGCGCGCGAAGAACGCCGTCTGCGCGCTGGATTGCGTTTGCCTCTTGGGCTCATCGAACGTACCGAAGTCGCTACCGGTGGCCGAACCCCACTAAGTGCCGCGCTGCGGCGCAAACCAGCTAGAATCAAAGGGCGGACCAGTTCTGGTTCGCGCGCAAAGCGCCGGACCACGAAGCAAACCCGATAACCCACCGATGACACTTATCTTTGCCATCGTCGTACTCATCTTAATAGCCCTGCTCACGCTGGCCTCGTACGTGGAACGCATTCACACGGAGATGGGCCGGTTTCTCTCGCGAGAGTTCCAAGAGAACATTGAAGCTTACGAGTTGCACGTGCAGCCGCGACTGGGCGCGGTGCGCGACCGCGCGCCACTGACCATGTCAGTGTTGGCGCAGCTTTCTACCGCCGGCATTGCCATGTGCATGGTTTATCTGGTCATGCGTGACGGTCTCTGGGGCGCGGCTGAGATCGCGCAAGCGCTCCTGGCGATCATTCTTGTTGTGATCGTTTTCAACCGGCTATTGCCTTTTGTGTTCTTCACGCGGACGAAGGGCGAGTGGCTGGTGCCATTCGCTCCGTTGCTTCAGGGGCTGATCTATCTTCTGTTTCCCGTCACTATCGTTCTCAGCTTCTGCCTGCAGATCGCGGCATTGGCTGAGACGAACGAGCCGGTTGAGGCTGAGAGCCAGGCGGAGGCTGTGGATGCACTCATCGAGGCCGGACAAGAAGAGGGAATCCTCGAAGAGGGGGATCGCCAGTTGATTCAATCGGTCGTCGAATTCCGTGACAAGACGGTGCGCGAGGTGATGACACCCCGACCCGAGATCATGGCCGTGGCGATCGAGACGACTATCGAGAAGTTCACGGAGATGCTGCGCAATCAACCTTACTCGCGGGTGCCAGTGTACGAAGGCACCATCGACACGATCAAAGGCTTGGTCTTCTCGCATGACATCCTGCAGGTGGCCGACACCGAGGCGGCGCGGCGAACGGTGCGTGAACTGATGAAGCCCATCACCTTCGTGCCGGAGAGCAAACCGATCGAGCCGCTGATGCGCGAAATGCAGGCGCAGAAAGTCCATCTCGCGGTGGTGATCGACGAGTACGGCAGTGTCGCTGGTGTCGTAACCATCGAGGACCTGCTCGAAGAGTTGGTGGGCGAGATCGCGGACGAACATGAGCACCACGCGGATGTCGTGAAAGAGAGCGAGAACTCATACTTGATCCCCGGCAACACTGATATTGACCGGCTGGGCGAACTGTTCGGAATACGGCCGGACAATGTGCAAGCTACGACCGTGGGTGGCCTGGTCAGCGAGGTTGTGGGGCGCATTCCCAAGACCGGCGAGGTCATCCAGGACAAAGAGAATGGCCTGCGCTACGAAGTGCTGCAATCGACGGATCGGTTGGTGGAGCGGGTACGCGTCAGCGTCGCCGAACCGGCTGACACGGTAGAATCGAAGCATATCCGCGCTTAAAGTCGGCGCAAACCATTCATGCCCAGATCACGCTCAGGCTTTGTCTCCATCATCGGGCGCCCTAATGCGGGTAAGTCCACGCTGCTGAACGCGTTGGTGGGCGAGAAGATCGCCATCGTCACGCACAAGCCGCAGACTACGCGCGACCGCATACAGGGCATCGTCAACGTGCCCGCCAAAAAGGGCCAGTTGGCTGGGCAGATCGTTTTCGTCGATACGCCCGGCGTACACAAGCCCGATTCACAGCTCAGCAAGCGGATGATGCAGCAGGTCTATGACGCGCTCGAGGGCCGCGATCTTCTGCTTCTCATCGTTGACGTCACTCAGAAATTCGGCACCGGCGATGAGTTTGTGCTGGAGCTCATCAAGAAGTCAGGCGGCAAAGTCTTTCTGCTGCTCAACAAGGTTGACCTGCTTCAGAAGGACAAGCTGCTGCCCGTCATCGAACGCTACAGCAAGCTGCATACGTTCGACGAGATCATTCCTATCTCGGCGGCCAAACGTGAAGGCTTCGACGTATTGCTGGACAAAGTAGTCAACGCGTTGCCACAAGGCCCGAAGTACTTTGCTGACGACCAGATCACGGATGTTCCGCAGCGGTTTTTGGTCTCAGAGACCATTCGCGAGAAGGTGCTCATCGCCGCGGGACAGGAAGTGCCTTACGCTACGGCCGTCGTCATCGAGCGTTACGAAGAAGGCAAGAAGCTGACCAAGATCACCGCCACCATCTACTGCGAACGGGAAGGGCAGAAGGCCATTCTCATCGGCAAAGGCGGCGCCATGCTGAAGACTATCGGCACGAAGGCGCGTCTCGACATCGAGCGGCAGTTGGGGACCAAAGTCTTTCTGGAGCTCTTCGTCAAAGTGGTGCCCGGATGGCGCGGTTCAAAACACTTCGTGGAAGGGCTCGACTGGCAAAGACAGCTTGAGGCGATGAGCGAAAAACAGGGCCGTTAGGCGGCTTGCGAGTTTTTCATCTTCGCACTGAGCGCTGCGCGTATGGGACGCGCATCCGTGCCGTGCATCCTCACCAGCAGGCGAAGCTGCTCTTCACCGAGACCCAAGGTGTTCATCCAATAACGCACATCAGCGGGGGTGGCCAGGCTGATGGTGTTGTGCTGCAGACTCGGTGTTTTTTTTGCGGGTGCGGTGGCTGATTGCATGGTATCTGTCCTAAAAACTAGTTAACCTATTTTGCCACAATCCTGGGTTCTCTTGCACGCGAGGCAAGCGCCGGTCCGCGACACGAAAGTAACTTAAGCGACTTCTTTTCGCGCCTTCTTTTTCTTCGCGTCACGCGCCTTGGAACGGGCGATCCGTTCTTTCGATCCGGCGATCAACCGCCGGGTGCGCGCAATGGCCTGCCGTGTCTTGGCCTTGGCGATCTGCTTGCGCCTTATGCGCTCATCGAGTTTGGTCGGCAACATCCCTATGTTAATAGATGCCCACCGCGAATGCCTGAACTCTTTTATCTTTTTCGCTTGGCAGCATTCGTGCCTTTTTTTGTTGCTTTGTTGTTTTGCTTCGTCGTCTTCTTTTTTGCCGACGTGCTCTTTGCGGCGGCTTTCGCTCGGCCGGCCGGCCGAGCACCGATACCGTCCAGCGGTTCGAACATCACGAGCGCGCCCTTTTGTGCTTCACCCACCGGCATGGGACGGATGTGTATGCGGATGGCGCCGATGCCGGAGTTAGTGGAGAGTTTGAAGTCATCCACGACCAGCACTTCACCGGTCTCCGCGACCGTCTTGATGTACTCCGCCAGATCGATGTGGTTGGCATTGGTCATTGGGACCTGGCGCAGGCTCATGCCTTGCGCTGAGGGAGTGGCGAAGCCAAAGAGTTTTTGCGCGGCGCTGTTATAGACGTTCACGGTGCCGTCGGCGCGGGCGAGAAGAAGCGGCCAGGGCATCTGCTCCACCATCTCAGAATAGCGGGCACTGAATTCATCGAGCTGGCGGGAGCGTTTGGCCAACTCCTCGTTTATCTCTTCG
>JAICWB010000116.1 GCA_025935035.1 Terriglobales bacterium | reverse complement strand
GTTCAAGGCGTGAAAAAGAAGAACATGCCTGAGCTGAACGACGACTTCGCGAAGGAACTCGGCGAGTTCGCCACACTCGACGAATTAAAGACGCGCATACGCGAAAACATGGAAGCCGAGCGCAAGCATGAGATCGAGCACAAAGAGAAAGACAAGCTGGTGGATCAATTGCTCGAGAAGAACGACTTCCCTGTTCCGCAGTCGTTGATCGAGCGGCAGATTGAGACGCGGCTTGACCGCGGGTTCCGCGCTCTTGCAGCGCAGGGCATGCGTCCGGAGGACATGAAGAAGATGAACTTCGAGCGATTGCGCGCGGGCCAGCGCGATGCAGCCGTGCGCGAGGTGAAGGCATCTTTATTGTTAGACAAGATCGCAGAGCTGGAAAAGATCGACGCGACGGACGACGACATCCAGAAAGAACTGGAAATAGCAGCCGCGCAATCGCAGCAGACCGTGGAGGCGCTGCGCTCGCGGCTAACTAAGGACGGCTCCATCGACCGGTTGAAAGACCGAATCCGGAACGAGAAGGCGCTGGATTATCTGTACAACAAGTCCGCGTAAGCGGGTGGCAGGCTCCGTGAAGCGGAGCGAGGGAAGGTGAACGTGCAGAAGAACGATCCGCAGATGTACCTGGTCCCCACAGTACTTGAGCAAACGAGCCGCGGCGAGCGCGCGTATGACATTTATTCGCGGCTCTTGCGTGACAACATCATCTTCCTGGGTACCCCGGTGGACGATACCGTAGCCAACCTCATCATTGCGCAATTGCTGTTCCTTGAGGCGGAAGATCCCGAGAAAGATATCCAGATGTACATTAACTCTCCGGGTGGCAGCATCACCGCGGGGATGGCCATATATGACACTATGCAGTTTGTGCGCCCTGATGTAACTACTATCTGTATCGGGCAGGCTGCGAGCATGGGCGCGCTGCTGTTATGCGCTGGAGCGGCGGGAAAACGTTTTGCCCTGCCCAATGCCAGGATCCTTATTCATCAACCCTCAATGGGAGGGCTCTCAGGCCAAGCTACAGACATTGACATTCATGCGCGTGAGATCCTGCGTATGCGCGAGATCACGAACCACATCATGTCAAAGCATTCGGGCCAAAAACTCGACAAGGTTGAGAAAGACGTGGAACGTGATTTCATCATGAATGCGGCCCAGGCCAAGGACTACGGGATCGTGGATGACATCATCAGTAAACATAAGTGACACAAAGCGTTAAGCGGTAACAGGTACTGAAGTAAGTGTTAGGCACTAGCGTTGGGTGGTCTAAAAGAGCATTATTCTCTTAGACATCCGACAAAGTGAGCGGGCCCCCGAGTCGTTAGGAACAGGAGCATTCACCAGTGAAAACGCGTACCGGTTCGGAAGAGTCTTTACGTTGTTCGTTCTGTCATAAATCGCAGGATGCAGTCGCTAAATTGATCTCTTCCCCGAGTGATTATCCCCGGGCCTATATCTGCGACGAGTGCGTCGCGGTCTGCAACTCTATTCTTGAAGATGACCGCTCAGAGACGCATGCGTCTGCGGCGCCGAACCATCTGCCGAAGCCGCACGAGGTAAAGGCATTCCTGGATGAATACGTCATAGGCCAGGACCGCACCAAGAAGAAGCTAGCGGTGGCGGTTTACAACCACTACAAGCGCGTGCACATGAACCGCGCCAAGAATGCTGACGGCGTGGAACTGGCGAAATCAAACATCATGCTGGTAGGCCCTACGGGCACTGGCAAAACGCTTCTGGCACAAACGCTTGCGAAGATGCTGGATGTTCCTTTTGCCATTGTGGACGCAACCACGCTTACCGAAGCCGGTTACGTGGGTGAAGACGTTGAAAACATCATCCTGAAGCTGCTGCAGGCTGCAGATGGCGACGTAGGCCGCGCGCAGACCGGCATCATCTATATAGATGAGATCGATAAGATCGGGCGTAAAGACGAGAACCCTTCCATCACTCGCGACGTTTCGGGCGAAGGCGTGCAGCAAGCGCTGCTGAAGATACTGGAAGGCACAGTCGCCAATGTTCCGCCGCAAGGTGGACGCAAGCATCCGCACCAGGAGTTCACGGCGGTTGATACGACCAACATCTTGTTCATCTGCGGCGGCGCTTTTGTTGGCTTGGAAAAAGTGATCAGCCGGCGCGCGGGTAAGAAATCGCTGGGCTTCCGCTCAGACATGAAGCTGAAAGACGGAGAGATTCCGCCGCCGGCCGCGAATCTGCGCGACTCAGAATTGCTGCAGCAGCTTGAACCGCAGGACTTGATCAAGTTCGGATTGATCCCTGAATTTGTTGGCCGCTTGCCAGTCATCGGAGTACTGAATGACCTGGACGAGAACGCGCTGATCGAGATTTTGACGAAGCCGCGCAATGCGATCTTGAAGCAGTATCAACGCTTGTTCGAATTCGAGAACGTGAAACTCAAATTCAACGACGAAGCGACGCGTGCGATCGCGCGGCAAGCGCTGAACCGCAAAGTCGGCGCGCGCGGACTGCGCATGATTCTTGAGGAATTGATGCTCGAGCTGATGTACCATCTGCCTAGCCAGAAGCGCGTGAAGGAATTTGAAGTGACGAAGGAGATGGTGGACAACAGAGACGTCTCTATCGCCAACCTGGAAAAAGCGGGCTAACAGCACGACCAACGACGAATACGGAGAAAAAGTGACCCAGACCAAGGAAAAGTTCGAGACACGCAATCTGCCGATGATGCCAATCCGGGACGTAGTCATCTTCCCTTTTATGATGACGCCGTTCGTGGTGGGCCGGGAGTCGAGTGTCCGCGCGCTGGAAGAGGCGCTCGCCGGGGATCGCAAGATCTTTTTGGCGACGCAGCATGACGCCAGCGTGGACGAGCCCAAGCCGCATGAGATCTTTCAGGTTGGGACCATCGTCAACATTGTGCAGAGCCTGAAGCTGCCGGATGGCAACATCAAGGTTCTCGTCGAAGGCCTGGAGCGCGGAAAGATCCAGCAGGTAGTGGACGAACAAGGTTACTTACGCGCGATCATTCGGACGTTCAAGTACGGGACCGAGATCACGCCGACTCTGGAAGCGGCGATGCAGAAGGTCACTTCGCTGTTTGAACAATATGTGAAGCTTTGTCAGTCTCTGAATTACGAGACGATGATCGCAGCCGTCCGCATGGAAGATCCGGCGAAGCTGACTGACACTATCGCCGCGAACCTGCAGCTCTCCATCGAAGAAAAGCAGGACCTGCTGGAGATATTCGACCCGACCGAGCGGTTGAACCGCATTGCCGACGTGCTCGACATTGAGATCGAGAAGCTGAACATGGACCGCACCATCCAGACTCGTGTGAAGCGGCAGATGGAGCGCGCGCAAAAAGAGTATTACCTCAACGAAAAGATCAAGGCCATCCAGAAAGAATTGGGCCGGGGCGAAAAGAGCGAGTGGGATGAGCTGAAAAAGAAAGTGGACAACGCGGGCATGCCGCCTGAGGTCCACGAGAAAGCCATCCAGGAACTGAAGAAGCTGGAGCTGATGCCACCGATGTCGGCTGAGTCCACTGTCTCGCGTAACTACCTTGACTGGTTATTGGCGGTGCCGTGGAAAAAGAAATCGAAAGAGATCCGCAACATCGACCGCGCGGAAAAGATCTTGAATGAAGACCACTATGGTCTTGAGAAGATCAAGGAGCGCATCCTTGAATTCCTAGCTGTGCGGCAACTGGTGAAAAATCCCAAGGGTTCGATCTTGTGCTTCGTCGGGCCTCCGGGTGTGGGTAAAACCTCGCTGGGTATGTCGATCGCGAAGGCCACGGGACGCAAGTTCGTTCGCATGTCACTCGGTGGCGTGCGGGATGAAGCTGAAGTCCGCGGGCATCGCCGGACGTACATCGGCGCTCTGCCGGGCCAGATCATCCAGATGATGAAGAAGGCCGGCACTAAGAACCCGGTCTTCATGCTGGACGAAGTGGATAAGATGGCGTCAGACTTCCGCGGCGATCCGTCTGCCGCGCTGCTCGAAGTGCTGGATCCCGAACAGAATTTCATGTTCGTGGACCACTATCTCGACGTGGAATATGACCTGTCGCAGGTCTTCTTCGTGGCCACGGCGAACGTGATGCACACCATCCCTGCCCCGCTGCAAGACCGCATGGAAGTGCTGCGGCTGCACGGATACACGGAACTGGAGAAGATCGAGATCGCCAAGCAGTATCTCGTCAAGAAGCAACTGGCGAATACCGGGCTGACTTCCGCCAATATTGTTTTCGCTGAAGGTTCGATCCAGGAACTGATCCGCTCGTACACGCGCGAAGCCGGCGTTCGCAATCTCGAGCGCGAGATCGGCAACGTCTGCCGCAAGGTGGCGCGCAAAGTTGTTCGCGAGGGCGCGAACACAAAAGTCACGGTCACTGCCGAAAACATCAATGAGTTCCTAGGCGTGGCGAAGTTCCGCGACACCATGGCGCACGAGAAGAGCGAAGTCGGCTTGGTGACGGGTCTGGCTTGGACCGAAGTCGGCGGCTCTATCCTCAGCACGGAAGTAAGCGCTGTTGAAGGCAAAGGCAAACTGACGCTTACCGGCAAGCTGGGCGACGTGATGCAGGAGTCGGCGCAGGCGGCGATGAGCTATGTTCGCTCGCGGGCTGCACGCCTCGGATTGCCGCGCGATTTCTATCGCAACTTAGATATCCACGTACACGTGCCTGAGGGGGCTATTCCGAAAGATGGTCCATCCGCCGGTATCACCATGGCCACGGCGCTGGCTTCGGCACTCAGCAAGATCCCGGTCCGACGCGATATCGCCATGACCGGTGAGATCACGCTGCGCGGCAAGGTGCTGCCCATCGGCGGACTCAAAGAGAAATTGCTGGCGGCGCATCGTGCGGGAATCTTCGAAGCTATTCTTCCGAAGGACAACGAAAAAGATGTGGCTGAAGTGCCCGAAACCCTGCGCAATGCCATGAAGCTCCACTTCGTGGACAAAATGGACGAAGTTCTGGCTGTCGCGTTGGAGCGTCCGCTGCCTCAGGTGAATGAGGAAGTAGAGTCCGAGGCGACTATCACGCCGGTGCCTCCAACCGGAGATGCGCCGGTTGCGCATCAGTAGCTCAACGTCTTGTAAGATGAAAGAGCCCGCTTAATCGGCGGGCTTTTTTGTTGCTCTCTCGCCATGAAATATTCAGCGAAATTCGTGACCTCGGCAGCCAAGCCGGAGCAGTTCCCGGCAAGCCACGCGCCGGAAGTGGCATTCCTTGGCCGGTCGAATGTGGGCAAATCAAGCTTGCTGAATTCCCTGCTTGGCACTAAGCACGCGCACGTCAGCAATACACCGGGACGCACACAGACGATAAATTTCTTCGCGGTGAATTTTGGGGTTGAGAAAACGCGGCCGGACCTTATGCTGGCCGACTTGCCGGGATATGGTTATGCGCGAGTGCCGAAACACATTGTGGGCGAGTGGCCGAAGTTCATAGAGCCCTATCTTGGCGAGCGCGAACAGCTGAGGCTCTGTGTGTGCCTCATCGATTCGAATATCCCGCCGCAGAACAGCGATTTGCAGTTAGTGGAGTGGCTGCAGTCGCATGGAAAGCTGTTCCAGTTAGTAGGGACGAAGACGGACCGGTTGTCTGGGAACAAGCTCAAGCAATCCCTGAAGGCTCTCGAGACGGAGTTTGGTGGTGAAGTGCTTCCCTATTCGTCGAAGAGCGGCACAGGAAAAGATGAACTGTGGAGAGTGATACGGATTACGCTCGATAAATAAGCTAAACAATGCCCTTCCACACAAGCCGGTGAAACTTCTCATCCATGGCTGCTGGAGACTCTATACATCCATGGTCGATCCACCAATTCATCAATGACAACAGCATCGAAGAGACGGCGTAAGCCATGATCTTTCGGTCGCCTGCTGATATGGAATTCGATCGAGGTATCTGACGCAATCGTGATTCGATGCCGCGAGCAAAATGACCCCGCGCCAATTCCATGAAATCTGTAAATTTCCCTGAAGCAACAAATGCCTTGTAAAGCTTCAGGCCATCGCGCACATGGGCGAAGAACTCCTGGACCGGGGCCACGCGATCGGTGTTCTCGTTCTTGCGTGAAAGCGTCATCGCCGTGAGTTCGAGGAATTCTTCCACGTCGCTCACGAACAAATCTTCCTTGTCGCGATAGTGAACATAAAAGGTGGACCTTCCGACCTTCGCACGCGTGAGCACATCCTGCACCGTGATGTCATCGAATGGTCTTTCCTGTATAAGCGCGATAAGAGCGTCGCCCAACGCGTTCCGGGTCCGGCGCACTCTCCTATCGATCTTTCCCGTCTTCCGCGCAGAGTTCGTGGACATTGAGCGTCTCATTGTTCGGAATTGCGACAAATCCAATGACAACATCGCCGAGCGCTGTCTACACTCGCGGCATGACAGACAATCGCAAAGGCGGCATCGCACTCATCATAGGCATGTTCGGAACAATTGTAACCATGGCGCTTCATCCCGCTGGGCCGGACTTGTTTCGGCCCGGCAGGTTTCAAGCAGTCGCACTGATGGGTACGTCTGTGCACTCGTTGGCGCTCCTCTGCTTGCCTTTCCTGTTTCTCGGGGCCTTGGCGCTCAGCCGACGCCTCAACGCCCCTGACCGATATGCCCTCGTGGCTTTAGTGTTCTACGGTTTCGCCCTCTTCGCCGTAATGATCGCAGCCGTGGCCAGCGGACTTATCGCGCCGTCCGTCGGTAGGCAGATCCTGAACGCTGAAGCTTCCTCGAATTTGGGCCTTAGCTCGTCGTGGCGTGTGGCCTTCAACTTCAACGGGATGATCAATCAGGCATTCGCGAAATTGTATGTAGTGGGCTCCTGTATCGCCATTTTCCTCTGGTCTCTCGCTATGCGTCGCCAACGTCCCTGGATCGGTTATGCCATTTACGGTTTCTGCCTCGCATCCATCGCTGTGTTGGCACTGGTAAGTGGATATCTGAAATTGGATGTTGCCGGCTTCGGGATGTTGGCATTAGCGCAGGCCATCTGGTTCGTCGGCGTAGGTAGCCTTATGAGCCGTGACGTAGCGTGAAAAGGACCTTACTCATCCCTGACTGCCCCATTCACGATCACCGTTTCACACTGGTTGCCGCCAAACCAATAGGCGAGTTCGCGGTGATCTTTGGCGTTGAAGACGGCGAGATCTGCATCTTTGCCATCCTCGATGCTTCCTTTACGCTCGGCCAGCAGCAACGCATGGGCGCCGTTTATAGTGGCGGCAGAGAGGGCTTCAGCCACGGTCATCTTCATCTGTGTGCAGGCGAGAGACAGAATGAACTGCATGCTCGTTGTGGGCGAGGTGCCGGGGTTGAAATCCGTGGCCAGGGCAATGGCCGCGCCGGATTCGATCAGCTTTCGCGCATCGGGATACTTGGCATGGCCTAGGAAATAGTTTGCTCCCGGGACCAGCGTGGCCACGGTATCGCTCTGCGCAAGATGCGGAAGATCAGAATCCAGGATGTTGTCGAGATGGTCGAGCGACGCCGGGCCGTAGGGGAGCAGGCCGAGGAGCGGGCATGGCGAGAATTGGCCCACATGAGCGCGTGTACGGAGGCCGGCGCGGGCAGCAGCACCGAAGATAGTCCTGGTCTCGTTGACTGAAAATGCGGTGCGCTCACAAAAGACGTCCACGAACTGTGCCAGTTTCTTCCGTGCCGCCTCGGGGATCATCTTGTCTGACACAAGATTCACGTAGGCCTCTCGGTCGGCTTCAAACTCTGCGGGAACGACGTGCGCGCCGAGGAGCGTCGAGATCACTGTGCCCGGCCATTGTTTGGCCGCGCGGCGGATGGCGCGCAGCGATTTCATCTCCGCATCAAACGAAAGGCCATAACCGGACTTGGCTTCGACTGTCGTAGTGCCTGAATCAAGCATTTGCTCCAGCGCAAGTGACGCGTGGTCAGCGATCTTGGCTTCGCTTGCCTTTCGCACACTTGCGACACTCGATCGTATGCCGCCGCCTGCCGCCGCTATCTCCTCATACGAGGCGCCCGCGCCGCGCTTTTCAAAATCGATGAGGCGCGGCTCGACGAAGGCGAGGTGCGTGTGGGAGTCGACGAAGCCGGGGAGAACCGTTTTGCCGCTGCAATCGAGTTCTTTTAACTTGCGCTTATTCTTCTTGTACCAGGGGTGGCGCAGAATGCCGGCTTGCTTCCCTGCTGCGACGATGCGTCCTCCTGCACAGAGCACCGCGGCATCTTTGATCAGACCAATGTCATTGAGTGCCGCACCGCGGCGCGGCGTGGATTCGCCGCGTAGTGTTGCGAGTTGCGAGATGTTGTGTAGGAGCAGCACCTAGCAGCGAGCACCGAGCATGGAGTGACTCATCACCGTGCTGAATCCTTTGTTGGGATGGGAATGTGATGTT
>JAICWB010000319.1 GCA_025935035.1 Terriglobales bacterium | reverse complement strand
TCCCCGAATGACCGGAATCGAATGGATCGTCGAAGCACACGGCTGTGACCCGCAATCGCTGGCGGAGATGCCGCGCTTGCAGCAGCTATTCGCGGACATGGTGCTTGAGATCGGGCTGCGTCCGGTGGGCGAGGCGCAATGGCACCAGTTCCCCGCCTCGCCGCAGTCGCAGCAGCCCGGTGGCATCACCGGACTGTGCCTGCTGGCGGAATCGCATCTCGCCGTGCACACGTTCCCGGAACACGGTTCACTCTGCCTGAATCTGTTCTGCTGCAAGCCTCGTCCGCAATGGGATTTTGGCAAGTACATCAAGAAACATTTTGCCGCACAGACAGTGAATGTCCAGCAACTGGAGCGCGATTACGCGACTGCGTCGGGATTGAAAGTCTTCGCTAAGGCGGGCGGCCGCTAATGGCGAAGATCACTGTCAACTGCCCCAACTGTGGCGCACCTGTGGAGTTTAGTTGGGCGAGCAGCGTGCAATCCACGTGCACGTATTGCAATTCCATCCTTGTGCGGACGGATGTTGACGTAAAAAAAGTCGGCGAAGTCGGCGATCTGCCGAATGATGCGTCGCCCATTCAGATGGGCACGGAAGGGATTTACAAGAACCTGGCATTCGTCGTCGCCGGTCGCATCATTTATGAATATGAGAACGGCGGATGGAACGAGTGGCACATCGTCTTCAATGACGGCACCTCCGGCTGGCTGAGTGATGCGCAGCTTGAGTACGTGATCAGCAGCGAATACAAGGGCGCAAGCGGGGAGAGTATTCCTCCCACACATTCCATCCAAGTGGGAAAACAATTTCATTGGGGTGACCAGACCTATCAGGTCACCAGCGTGACGCAAGCCCACTATAAAGGTGTAGAAGGCCAGCTCCCGTTTCAATTCTGGGACGCCGATGATTGCATCTTCGCCGATCTGCGCACCACGCAAGGCCGGTTCGGCACCATCGATTACAGCGATGGCGACGACAAACCTGTGGTTTACATCGGCGATGCAGTTGACTACAACGACCTCAAACTGAAAAACGTTCGCGAGTTTGAAGGATGGACCAGGTGAGCACGGCGCCTCCCAATATTCCGCGCAAGAACTTGCGGCCCAGCGTTGTGCCGAAAGCGGTGGGGCTGAACTGTCCCGGATGCGGCGCTCCAATGGCGTTGCGAACGTTCTCCAACGCCGTGAACGTGTCGTGCCCGAACTGCGGCGCGATCCTTGATGCAACTGATCCGAAGTTCAAAATACTCCAGGAAGCTCAACGGCAGTACAAGATCACGCCATTGTTGCCGCTGGGTACGCGCGGCAAGTGGAAGGGCGTGACGTATGAGGTCGTGGGATTTCAGGAGCGCACCATCACCTCTGACGGCGTGGACTATCACTGGGGCGAGTACCTTCTCTTCAATCCGTATGCGGGCTACCGGTACCTGACGGAATACCAAGGCCATTGGAATGATGTGACGGTTTGCCGCGCTCTTCCGCAGCAAGGGAAAGCAACATACGGCACGCGTTCGAAGGACCGCTTGATCATGAATGGACGCACGTTCACGCAATTCCAAACGGCCAACGCGCGAACGACTTTCATCCTTGGCGAATTCCCGTGGCAGGTGCGCATGGGAGACAAAGTGGAGGATTGCGATTACGTCTCGCCGCCTTTCATGCTCTCTGTGGAATCCACGGGTGACGAAGCCACCTATTCGCTCGGAGAGTACACGCCGGGAAAGGATATTTGGGCAGCGTTCGGGCTGCCGGGCTCGGCGCCGCGCGCCGAAGGAGTGTTCGCGAACCAACCGAACCCTTATGGCGACAAGCCAAAGGACTTTTGGAATTTGGGTGGATACTTCGTGTCAGCGCTGGTGGTGTTGTTCGTGCTGTCGTGGATCGTTTCGCAGCACAAAGATGTGTTCCAAGAAAACTACAGTTATCGGCAGACGGGCCAGGAAGCCTCATTCGTTACACCGATCTTTGAACTCGGCGGCCATACCTCTGACGTGGATCTGACTATCAACACCGGTCTCGACAATGACTGGGCATATTTCAACCTGGCGCTGATCAACGAGCAGACGGGCGAAGCTTACGACTTTGGCCGCGAGGTCAGCTACTACCACGGGTATGACAGTGATGGCAGCTGGAGTGAAGGTGGCCGCAAAGACACTGCGACGCTCGGCTCTATCCCACCGGGCCGCTACTACCTGCGCGTCGAGCCGGAGATGGATCCGGGACACGGCGTGAATTACACGCTATCGATCGAGCGCGATGTTCCAATGTTCACGTGGTTGTGGCTGGCTCTGGCTGCGCTAGTCGTGCCGCCATTCTTCTTGACCGCGCGGGGTTGGGCATTTGAGTACAAGCGTTGGCAAGAGAGTGATTTTCCGATCGTTACGCAGAGCGGAGGCGATGACGACTGATGCGCAGACTTTACATGATCTACGGCCTGGTAGTTCTTGGGCTCTTCGCGGCATCTGAATATCGCGGATGGAGCTTGATGTCAGTCAACCAGCTGAAAGATGTTCCCAAATCCATTCGTGACAATCCCGGGGCGTACCGTTCGCATTACGCGTATTACCACCATTACACCGGAGGCAAGTGATGAGTCCTAACTTTGTAAGCAGCATCGTGAACTCGGTGGTCTTTGCCGCAATCGGCATCGTCATCTTTGTGGTTTTTTTCGTGATCCTCGATTGGATCACGCCGTATGACCTATGGAAGGAACTTAACGAAGAAAAGAACATGGCGCTGGCGATCGTTGTCGGCGCGGTGGCACTGGGTATTTGCATCATTATCGCGTCGGCGATCCACTAGAGAATCAGGTGTGATGTGGCGGCCCTTTTATTCATCTCTATTCTTTTGATCGCCGCCTGCGGGCTCATCTATGAGCTGATCGCAGGCGCGCTCGCCAGTTATTTACTTGGCGACAGTGTCACG
>JAICWB010000322.1 GCA_025935035.1 Terriglobales bacterium | reverse complement strand
TACTCATTTCAGCAATACTCGCTGTTTCCAGCTTGTCACTTCTAATGAGCATCCCGCACTTGTGTCTAGTCCGGATGCTTTTCGGAATCCCGTGCCCAGGGTGCGGCATACTTCATTCCGTTGATTATTCCCTGCATCTGCAATTTGGACGTGCCTGGTTATCAAATCCGGCAGGGATTGTTCTTGCACTCTTTCTTCTTTTCCAAATGATTTCGCGAGTTCTCTGCTTAACCAAGATAAGTATCCGAACTACAGTCGATTCACTTTCGGGTCGTTTCTCTTGGATAGTTTGTTTCTGCTTGATATCTGTTTGGATTTTAAGAATTTCGGAAAGGATCTAAATGTCAGCAATCTCTTGTTCAAAATGCAGCACCATGACTGAGCGCGCGGGCTATCCGGGCTGGGTAATCCTCGTGGCAATATGTTTGTTTCCAGTCGGTTTACTCGCGCTACTGGCGGGGAGGAAGCCCACTACCTGCGGAAAATGTGGCTTTACCTGGAATGCGTGAATGCTTGAACCGAAAACAGAATAGCTATACGCAGCCGGGACCGCCGAAGCGTTGGCGCACGAACTCCATTGCCTCTTCTTTCGTCCCCACTGCGCCTTCGAGCTGCGCATCTTCCACTTCACTCAACATGTTCTTGAAGCGCGGACCGGCGGGGTAGCCCGCGGCGATGAGGTCATGGCCTGTCACCAATGGTTGCGGACGGATCTGCTCGGGCGGCGTCGTCGCCAGCTTCTCTTTTGCGAATTCGTAGAGTGTGAGGTCACGGTGGCTGCTGAGGCAATCGAGGCGATGCATCTCTAAGTGCTCTTCGAACTTCGGCTGGCGCAGGAATCGCTTCAGCGTGGACTCGCGCATCTTGGGCAGCTCAGGAAATTTCATGTGCTGCGAGACGATGGCGGTGATCTGTTCGGTGTCGTCATTCGACATGCGCAGCCGCTGGCAGATGGCTTCTGCCATCTTGGCGCCGATGTCGGCATGATTGTCGAAGCGAATGCGGTCTGGCGCCCGGCGGAATGTAGGCGGCTTGCCGACATCGTGCAGCAGTGCGCCCCAGGCGAGTGTGGGCGAGCCGCCGGCTTCCAGACCTTCAAGCAACATTAATGTATGGATCCAGACGTCGCCCTCAGGATGAAATTGCGGCGGCTGCTCTACACCTTTTTCCTTGGCGATCTCCGGCAGCACTTCGGGCAGTAGCTTTGATTCATCGAGTAGCTCAAACGCGCGTCGCGCTTTGCCTTCGGTCAGCATCTTGGTGAGTTCGTCGCGCACGCGTTCGTTGCTGACTTGTTTGATCTGCGGCGCAAGGGCTTGCATGGCACGCATGGTCCCAGGGGCAATGGCATAGCCGAAGCGCGCGGCGAAACGTACGGCGCGCAGCATGCGGAGTTTGTCTTCGCTGAATCGTCGCTCGGGCTCGCCGATGGTGCGAATGATTCCGGCTTTGAGGTCTTCGCCGCCGCCGACAAAATCTAAGACTTTGTCGCCATCGAGTGGATCGAGCAGCATGCCATTGATGGTGAAGTCGCGGCGCTGCACGTCTTCTTGCGGTGTCTTGGCAAAGCGGACTTCGTCGGGATGGCGTCCGTCTGAGTAGGCGCCATCACTTCGGAAGGTGGCGACCTCGATAGTTCCCTTGTTCCCCTTTTCCTCGTAGGGTACCAACACCACGCCGAACTGTGCACCCACTGCGTAGGTTTCCGGAAAGATGCGCATCACGTCATCAGGAGTGGCATCGGTGGCTACATCCCAATCGAGCGGCTCGCGCTGCAGCAAAAAATCGCGCACACATCCGCCGACTAAGTACGCCTGAAAACCTTGGTCGCGGAGCGTGCGGATGATCTGGGCTGCGAAAGCCTTCATGTACCTATTAATATAGATGTATGGCGGCTGCCACCAAACCGGCGTTGATTCTCGGCATCGAAAGTTCCTGCGACGAGACGGCCGCGGCTGTGGTGCGCTCGGGAGAGGAATTGCTTTCAAACGCAGTAGCATCGCAGTTCACCGCGCATCAACCCTACGGTGGAGTGGTGCCTGAATTAGCGGCGCGCGAACATTTGCGCGCTATCGCGCCGATCGTGCGCAAGGCGTTGGCCGATGCGAATGTCGCGTTGAAAGACGTGGATGCGATTGCCGTCACGCAAGGACCGGGACTGGCGGGCGCGCTGTTGGTTGGGATCACTTACGCGAAGACGTTGGCTTACACAGCAGACAAGCCGATCATCGCAGTGAATCATCTTGAAGGACACATCCACGCGGTGCTGATGGAAGAGCGTGCGCGCGGGCAGAAAGATGTCGCATTCCCGCTGCTGGCGCTGGTGGTCTCCGGCGGGCACACCCATCTCTATCTTGCCGAGATGACCGATGGCGGCGGATGGACATATGAGAACGTAGGCCGAACGCGCGACGACGCCGCCGGAGAAGCATTCGACAAAGTAGCCAAACTGCTGGCGCTGGGATATCCAGGCGGCCCGGTGATCGAGGCGCTGGCGCGCAGCGGAGATTCCTCCGCGGTGAAGTTTGCTCCGGTGCAGCTAAAAGGCACGCCGCGAAACATCAGCAAGAAACAACCGCAACGCGCCGCTGACGCCCTGACGTTCGATTTTTCTTACAGCGGCATGAAGACGGCTGTACTGCGCTATGTGGAGACGCATGATCTGAAAGAAGAGATTGAAAAGCGTCGCGCCGCTCTGGCGAATATGACTAAGCCGAAGGCTGACGACATTCTTCCACTATGCAGTAAGACCACTCTTGATCTCATCGCATCATTTCAGCGCGCTCTGATCGATGACGTAGTGAGCAAGACGCTGACGGCCGCGCGGGAATGCAATGCAGCCACTC
>JAICWB010000021.1 GCA_025935035.1 Terriglobales bacterium | reverse complement strand
TATGGCATCAAGCCTCCGCGCAATCGTTCGCTACACTTCGTAGATAAAGACTAAACTTGGGCCACTCCCCGAGCCCTTAGGCAAAATCAAAATGGCTAAATATTTAGTGACAGGCGTTGCAGGGTTCATTGGATCCTCGTTGGCGCGTGAATTGGTGGCGCGCGGCGAATCGGTTCGCGGGATAGACAATTTCGCCACGGGATTCCGTCACAACATCGAGATGATCAAAGACAAGCTCGACTTTCGCGAAGTGGATCTGCTGGACGAAGCAGGCTTGCGCGATGCATGCTCCGGCATTGACTACATCCTGCACCAGGCGGCGCTGCCGTCGGTCCCGAAGTCGGTGATCGATCCGGTCAAGAGCCACAACGCCAATATCAACGGCACGCTGAACCTGTTGATGGCGGCCCGCGATGCAAAAGTGAAGCGCGTAGTGTATGCAGCTTCATCTTCTGCTTACGGTGAGACACCAACTCTGCCAAAGCGGGAAGATATGGCGCCGGACCCCATCTCGCCTTATGCCGTGCAGAAGCTTAATGGTGAGCTGTATATGAAGTCGTTCTATCGCGTGTACGGTTTGGAAACAGTTGCTCTGCGTTACTTCAACGTCTTTGGCCCGCATCAAGATCCAACTTCACAATACTCTGGCGTGCTGGCCAAGTTCTGCACACGCATGCTGCGCGGCGAAGTTCCGACCATCCACGGAGACGGCGAACAGAGCCGGGACTTCACATTCATTGCAAACGTGGTTTCAGGAAACATTTTGGCGGCTACTGCGCCCGCTTCAGAGTGCGCTGGCAAGATGATGAACATGGCCACCGGCAAGCGCATCACTCTCAATCAAGTGGTAGAGATATTAAGAAAGCTCACCGGGTACCAAGGCAAAGTGGAACACGGGCCCGACCGCGCGGGAGACATCAAGCATTCACTCGCGGACATCACCCTCGCGCAAAAACATCTCAACTACAAGCCGCTGGTGGACTTTGAAGAGGGATTGCGTCGCACTGTGGAGTGGTACAAGACGGTGCCTTCTGCGGTCGCAGCCGGATAAAAGTTGGACATCCTAATAAGAAATGCGGCGCCAAAGCGCCGCATTTCTTTTGCATACAGACTCCGGACTAGCAGTGATAGATCTTGTCTGACTTGATGTTTCCGGTCGCGTTGCGGCTGTCCACCACCAGCTTCGCTTCGTTCACGATCTTCTGGTAGTCATATGTCGAGTGGTTAGTCACGATCAAGACGCAATCGAAGTCTTTCACCTTATCCATCGGCGTGGACGTCATGTTGAGGTTGTACTTGCGTCCATGGCCCACAGTTGGAAAGTAAGGATCGTTGTAGCTTACCTCAGCACCCACCTTCTGCAGTTCTTCAATGATGGTGAGAGATGGCGACTCGCGCAGATCGTCGATGTCCTTCTTGTAAGCCAACCCGAGCACCAGAACCTTCGAACCGTTGATAGCTTTTTTCTGCTTGTTGAGAGCAGACGCAACCGAGTTCACCACGTGGTACGGCATGTTGCTGTTGATCTCGCCGGCGAGTTCGATGAAGCGCGTCTGGAAGTCATATTCCTTGGCCTTCCATGAGAGGTAAAACGGATCCACCGGGATGCAGTGCCCGCCAAGGCCGGGGCCGGGATAGAACGCATGGAAGCCGAAAGGCTTGGTGCTGGCGGCATCGATGACTTCCCAGATGTTGATATTCATCTTCATGCAGAGCAGCTTTAGTTCATTCACCAACGCGATGTTCACGCAGCGATAAATGTTTTCCAGCAGCTTGGTCATCTCAGCAGCGGCAGCCGAGGATACCGGCACGACCTTCCGGAAAATGGAGTTGTACATCGCGCCGGCAAGCTTGGCGCCGTTCTCATCCGCACTTCCGATCACCTTCGGAATGTCATGTCGCGCGACCGTCTCATTGCCCGGGTCTTCGCGCTCTGGCGAGAAGGCGACATAGATCATCTTGTCGGCCGCGATTTTCGCGTTCTTGTGCTTGTCGGCTGCCTGGAGGCTGAATTTGTTGCCACGCTCCAGGATGGGAATGAGGATATCTTCCGTGGTGCCGGGGTACGTGGTACTTTCCAGGACAACGAGTTGGCCCGCGCGCAAGTGTGGCGCAATCATCTCCGCGGTGTCTTTGATGTAGGTGAGGTCCGGTTCGCGGTATTCGTTCAGAGGCGTAGGGACGCAGATGATGATGGCGTCCATGTCTGAGATCTTAGTCGGGTCAGCCGATGCCACAAACCCATTAGCCCGAGCCGCGCCGATCTCTTCCTTAGTGATGCGGTAAATGTAGGATCCGCCGGTATTCAGCGTATCCACCTTCTTCTTATCGATGTCAAAACCCGTCACAGGGAACTTCTGCTCGCTGAAAAGTAACGCAAGAGGCAAGCCAACGTAGCCTAGACCCATGATGCCGATCTTTGCCGTGCGGTTATCGAGTTTCGTCTTCAACTTCTGGGCCAAATCGCCCTGTACCGCGTGGTCTAAAGTAGATTGCATGATCCGAGAACACCCTCAAATATGATTTATGGGAACATACGATTTTACTACAAGGCATTTGCGCCTCTGCCCGACGCCGAGATTACGCCGGTAATGCGAGCCGGGCAGCATCTTTATCGGCAAGCCAGGTCAAGGCGCCGGCGATCGGGGCGATAAGTTGGGCAGGTAGCTGTTCCGGCTGACGCGGACCATTCAGCACGTCCTGCAAAACCTGCGCTTTTCCCGCGCCGGAAACAAGGAACACGAGTTGGCGGCCAGCATTGATCAGTGGCGCGGTAAAAGTGAGACGATGCGACTTCACCTCTTCCACCCAATTCCCCACCACTAAGCGCTTGGTTTCGTGCAACGCAGGACAATGGGGAAAGAGCGACGCCGTGTGTCCGTTCTCGCCAAGGCCTAACAGGATGAGGTCGAATTTCGGCATTCCGTCCGCGCCGAAATTGCGCTTGATCTCTTGCTCGTATGCGGCAGCGATCGAGTCGGGATCATTCAGCTCGACGGGAAATCGGTGAATATTTGCCCTAGGGGCATTGATCTTCGACAACAGCTCGCGTTCAACCATCGCGTAATTGCTGTCGGGATGCGTGATTGGAACGCAACGCTCGTCGCCCCAATAGAAGTGAACATGGCTCCAATCGATCTGTTTGTTCCATTCCGGAGTAGCCAATAGCGCGTATAAAGATTTTGGCGTGGAGCCGCCCGAGAGCGCGACTGTGAATCTTCCGCGTTCCGCTATCGACTGCTTGGCCGCATCGCGAAATGACTCTGCCGCTTTTATATTCAGCGCAACGCGATCAGCGGCGACCTCGAGCTTCCCTATCATCAGCGCTGGACCATCGAAGTCGGCATCGGGGCCAGTAGATCCCGCCAGTGATGTCCGGTGTTGGAGGTGAGGGTCTCTGCTGACGCGGGCCCGTTGCCACCGGCGGCGTAGAAGAATGATTGCGGCAATGCGAGCTGCGCCCATGCCTCTTCAATGGGCGTGATCAGCCGCCACTCCGCCTCAACCTCATCACCGCGCGTGAACAACGTTGCATCACCGCGCATGGCGTCAAGCAGCAGCGTTGCATACGCCTGTGGCGACTTCGTCGCAAACGCCTCTTCGTACGAAAAATTCATGTGGACTGTGGTGGTGTGCATCTCCGTACCTGGGCGTTTCGCGGCGAAGTTTATACCCGTGCCTTCATTCGGCTGGATGCGGATGGTAATGATATTCGGTTCGATGCGTTCGGTCCGCGTGCGCGAAAAAAGAGAATGCGGCGTTTGCTTCAGGTGCACGCGGATCTCAGTCAGCGGCTTTGCTAAACGCTTGCCCGCACGCACGTAAAAAGGCACGCCACTCCATCGCCAGTTCTCGATGTGAAACTCCACCGCGGCGTACGTTTCAGTGCGAGATTCTTTCGCGACACCCTTTTCTTCACGATACCCGGGTACCGCTTTGCCATTGATCGCGCCGGCGCTGTATTGGCCGCGGACGGTGTGCGTGGCAACGTCCTTCGCGTTGATCAGCGGGCGTATCGAACGCAGCAGCTTAACCTTTTCTTCGCGCACTGAGTCCGCATCAAATGCGACGGGCGGCTCCATGGCGGTGAGTGTAAGCAATTGGAGAAGATGGTTCGCCACCATGTCCCGCAATGCGCCCGTCTCCTCGTAGAACCCGGCGCGGCTCTCGACACCTAGCGTCTCCGCCGCTGTGATCTCGACGAAGTCAACGTAATTGCGGTTCCACACGGGCTCAAACAGAGAATTTCCGAAGCGCATCACCAAAATGTTCTGCACCGTCTCTTTGCCGAGATAGTGATCGATGCGATAGACCTGATGTTCATCAAAGACAGTGGCTATCTCATGATTCAATTGCCGAGCGGAAGTCAGGTCCCGTCCGAAAGGCTTCTCCACGATGATGCGTGACCAACCTTTCTCATTGCCTGCCAGACCTGCCTTGCCCAGGCCGGCGACAATCGCCGGTGCCACTGACGGTGGCACGGAAAAATAAAAAAGATTGTTCGGACTCGCGCCGTGGCCATTCATCTCCTCGAGCTTCTTTGCGAGTCGCGGATACATGCTGGGATCGTTCGGGTCGCCTTCAAAAAAATAGAGCGACTTAGCGAAAGCCTTCCATTGTTCCTCGTTAAGATCTTTGCCCTTAGCCGCTTTCAATGCCTCATCCATGGATGAGCGGAACTGATCGTCTGACATGGCCGAACGCCCAATGCCGAGCACGCGAAAAGCGGGCGGCATGCAGCCCTCGCAAGCGAGATCAAAAAGCGCAGGAATAAGCTTGCGGCGAGTGAGATCGCCCGTGGCGCCAAAAATAACCAGGACGCACGGGTCGGCCTTGGCCAGCGGTGGCGGAGCGGTTTTGATCATAGGCTTGGCGTCGATGGTGGCAGACATGGCTTGGGAAGGCCTCCTTAGTGCGAAAGGGAGATTATCACGAAGGCAAAAGAAAAACCCACCTCGGCGGCGGGCAGCGGGCGAGCGACTTATCTATTTCCTGCGAGCGCCGCTGGCGTGACGCCGCAATCCATCCTTCAGGCTAACGAACCATAGATAGATGTCGTCCACTCGCTCGATATCTTCATTGAGCACGGGTTGGTCGGCATATTTGTGGATGTCGGTTTCGTGGTGACGACGCTTCAGGTTGTCCACTATCTGGTAGAGCTCATCGACCTTGGAATGCATGATGCGAAGGTCGCTTACAAGACGGACTTCATCGATAGTGAGCGAGCGCTCCTCGACAGGTTCCTTCGAGAGTTTCCTGGTCATCATCGCCGGGTGATTCTATCAAAGATATCTGGCGCTAAGCGAGCTGTTAGCGAAAGAAAAAAGTAACCGGACGAAAGCATTACTTTCGGATTAAGCCTTCATCTTTTGATCAGCTCGTGCCACTCGCTATGCACAAATGGTCCCGTGGCGTCGTCTGTACGCTGATAAGTATGCGCGCCGAAGAAATCGCGCTGTGCTTGGGTGAGGTTCTGCGGCAACTGCGCGCTGCGGTAACTGTCAAAGTATGAAAGTGCCGCGGACATGGCGGGAATGGGAATTCCCAGTTCGGTGGCTGTGGTCACTGCTTTGCGCCAGTTCGGCTGCGCAGCCTCTACGCGCCGCGTGAATTCGGCGTCGAGCAAAAGGTTCGGAAGGTTCGGCTGTTTCTCGTACGCCTGCATGATGGTGTCAAGCAAGGTTGCGCGGATGATGCACCCGCCCTTCCAGATGCGCGCCATCTCTTTGAGGTCAATGTTCCACTTCCACTCGTCTGACCCGGCGCGGATCAATCCCATGCCTTGTGCATAGCTGCAGATCTTGGACGCGTGCAGCGCGTCGTGGACTGCATTAATGAATTGCTTTTTGTCGCCTGAATATTTGCTGGTTGGCCCCGGAAGTTTAGACGCCGCGGCCACGCGCTGGTCTTTCATGCTGCTGAGCACACGCGCATCAATGGCCGCTGCGATGGTGGGAATAGGCACGGCCAGGTCCAGCGCGACTTGCGCCGTCCACTTACCAGTTCCCTTTTGTCCCGCTTTATCGAGAACCATATCGACCAGCGGTTTCTTTGTTTTCGGATCAATGGCAGTGAAGATCTGCGCCGTGATCTCGATGAGGAACGAATTCATCGGCCCGTTGTTCCACTCGGCAAAGATGTCAGCGATCTCGCTTGCATCTAGCCCGAGTCCTTTGCGCAACATGTCATAGGATTCCGCGATCAACTGCATGTCGCCGTATTCGATACCGTTATGCACCATCTTCACGAAATGTCCGGCACCATCCGGCCCGATGTAGGTCACGCACGGTCCGGAGTCTGTTTTCGCAGAAATGGCTTGCAGCACGGGCTTTACGTGCTCATACGCATCTTTACTACCGCCCGGCATCAGCGATGGGCCATTGCGCGCGCCCTCTTCGCCGCCGGAGACACCCATGCCGAAGAAATTCTGGTTCTTCGCTTTGAGCGTGGCTTCGCGGCGTTGCGTGTCTTTAAACCAGGAGTTGCCGCCGTCAATGACGATGTCACCCGGCTCCATCAAAGGCATCAGCTTTTCGAGCGTCATGTCCACCGGAGCGCCGGCCATGATCATCATCAGTATCTGCCGCGGACGCTTGAGCGAAGAAACCAATTCTTCCAGCGTCTTGGCGCCGGTAAGCTTCTTGCCCGGATTCTTGGCGAGGAACCGGTCGATCCAATCGGTCTCGCGGTTCCAAACCGCGACGCTGAATCCGTGGTCTTCAATATTGAGAGCGAGGTTCTCGCCCATCACGCCCAACCCGATCACTCCGAACTGCGACAACTCTTTGCCGGCCATTTCGCTCTCCAGAAATCTAAGCTTTTGCCGCGTTGGCTTGCTTCATTGCCTCGCGCGCTTCTTTCACTACGTTCTCAACAGTGAATCCGAAATGTTTCATCAGGTCTTTGATGGGAGCCGAAGCTCCGAAGTCAGCACGCGCCACAATGCGGCCATCCAGCCCAACGATCTCTCGCCATCCCAGCGTGGTGCCTGCTTCCACGGCAACACGCGCACGGACCTTTGGCGGGAAGACGCTGTCTTGATATTCCTTCGACTGCTGCGCGTAAACTTTCCAACTCGGCATGCTCACAACGCGGGCTTTCACGCCCTCGCCTTTCAGCTGTTCATAAGCACCTATGCAGAGTTGAACTTCTGAGCCCGTTCCTACGAGTATGACTTCGGGTACTCCCTCGCAATCGGCCATCACATATGCGCCTTTATGCAAGCCGCTCGCCGCCGCATACTTTGTGCGATCAAACGTTGGCAACGCCTGCCGGCTGAGTGCGAAGAACACGGGGCGGTCTTTCTCCCGCATCGCGAATTTCCAGGCCTCGGCCACTTCATTCGCATCAGCCGGACGCAGATCGATCATGCGCGGCATCGCGCGCAATGACATCATCTGTTCAATCGGTTGATGCGTCGGTCCATCTTCACCGAGTCCGATCGAATCGTGCGTAAAAATGTAGATCACCGGCTGGTCCATCACCGCCGAGAGCCGCATCGCCCCGCGCATGTAGTCCGTGAAGATCAAGAAGCCAGCCCCGTAAGGGCGCAACATGGACAGACACATCCCATTCAATATGCCGCCCATGCCGTGTTCGCGTATGCCGAAATGGAAGTTGCGCCCGCCGTAGCTTCCCTTCTCGAAATCTTTTTCACCGGAGATCAGTGTCTTTGTCGATGGCGCCAAGTCCGCCGAGCCGCCCAACAACCACGGAACTGTGGCGGCGATCGCGTTCTCTACTTTGCCGGATGACTCGCGCGAGGCGATACCTTTCGCGTCTGCGGGAAAGACTGGGATCTTAGCGTCCCAACCTTCTGGAAGTTCACGCTTCTCCATCGCATCAAACTGTTTGCCCAGCTCGGGATTGGCCCTCTTATATTGAGAAAACAACCTCTGCCAGTCAGCTTCCAATTGCGCGCCACGCTGTACGGCCTCACCCATATGCTTGGCCGCCTCCGGTGGAACGAGGAAGTGCGCGTCTTCCGGCCAGCCGTAAAACTTCTTTGTAGCTTTGATCTCATCTTCGCCGAGCGGCTCACCGTGCGCTCCGGCAGTGTCATGTTTATTGGGTGCTCCCCACGCAATGTGGCTATTCACCACTACGAAGGTAGGACGGTCCTTCTCCGCCTGGGCTGCTTTGATCGCTTTGTCGATCGCGTCCAGGTCGTTCGCGTCAGAGATATGCAATACATTCCAGTGATACGCCTCAAAACGTTTCGCTACGTCTTCAGTGAATGCCAGGTCAGTGCTGCCTTCAATGGTGATGTGATTGTTGTCATAGAACCAGACCAGATTGGACAGGCCCAGATGTCCCGCGACTGACGCCGCTTCGGAAGAGATGCCTTCCATCATGTCGCCATCACCGCAGAAGGTATAGATCTTGTAATCGATCAACTTCTGGCCATCTTTGTTGAAATGCGCTTCGAGCCAACGCTCGGCAATGGCCATGCCCACTGAGTTTGCGCAGCCCTGCCCCAGCGGGCCCGTGGTAGTTTCCACGCCCGGCACCAGATGGAATTCAGGATGCCCCGGCGTCTTGGAATCCCACTGCCGGAAATTCTTCAAGTCATCCAGCGTCAGCCTATATCCGGTCAGGTGGAGCATCGAGTACAGCAGCATCGACGCATGCCCGTTCGACAAAATGAAGCGGTCGCGGTTCGGCCATGTAGTGTTCTTGGGGTTGTGCCGCAAATGCCGGTCCCAGAGAACGTAGGCCAAGGGCGCCAAGGCCATCGGCGTTCCCGGATGGCCGCTATTGGCCTTCTGCACCGCGTCCATAGATAAGGTGCGGATGGTGTTGATACAAAGTTCGTCGAGTTGATTGGCGGCTTTGACTTGGGTGTCCATAGAAGCCCCGTGCGCGGAAGGATGATTGCACGGGCATTCTATCTGATTAAGGTTGGTTTGCGTGACCTGGATTCTCGGTCATTCGGTATTTGTCACTACGCCGCCCTGTCAACCTCGGTGGCCGCTTTGGCCCTCGGAAGTGACGTGCGCCCGATGGAGTAATACGCGAAACCTCGTGCAGCCACGAATTCTGGCTCGTACATATTGCGGCCATCGATCAATACAGCTGCTTTCATAACGGACCGCAAGCGGCCGAAGTCCAGTTGACCGAATTCTTCCCAGTCGGTGAGGATAATTAAAGCGTCAGCAGATTCGGCCGCTGAGTACAGATGGTCGCATAGGGTGATCTCATCCTCGCCGAACGCTTCCCGCGCCTTTGCCGCGGCGGCGGGATCATACGCCACCACGTTCGCGCCTTCTTTCAACAGCATGCGAATGAACGCGATCGCCGGCGACTCGCGAACGTCATCTGTCCCGCCTTTATAGGCGAGGCCAAGCACGGCTAGGCGCTTGCCCTTCAGTGTCCACAGCGCCTCATGCACCTTGCGCAGGAACATCTCGCGCTGCTGCGCGTTGATGCGGATCACTTCGTCCAACAAGCGGAAATCGTAACCGGCATCTGCGGCGGTCGAACGGAACGCCAGCAAGTCTTTAGGGAAACAAGAACCGCCGTACCCCAATCCAGGACGCAGGAACTCACTCCCAATACGCGCGTCACTGCCAACGCCTTCGCGAACTTGCTCCACGTCCGCACCTACAGCTTCACAAACATTTGCCACTGCGTTAATAAAACTGATCTTCATGGCGAGGAAGGCGTTAGACGCGTTCTTGATCAGCTCGGCGCTCTCCGCGCTGCTTGCAATGAATGGCACTGCCGCGTTCGCGCCATCCGGCTGCGGAACGGCGTCCGCCCGCTCGGCATAGCTGCCATCAATGATCGGTGCATAGATCAGGCGCAAACGGTCACACGATTCTTCATTGCCCCCGGCAACGATGCGATGCGGATATAAAAAATCCGTTACAGCACAACCTTCACGCAAGAATTCCGGGTTGCAGACGACGTCGAAGGAACCCTCTCGCGCCCCGGCTTCGCGCATCACCCGTCGCACCCACTGGCTGGTGCCCACTGGCACCGTGCTCTTTTCCACGACGATCTTTTGCTTCGCGCTTGAGCCACGTAATTCGTTCGCAATCGCTTGCACTACCTGCTCGACTGTCGAGAGGTCTGCTTTGCCGGCTTCGTCTGTCGGTGTTCCAACCGCAATGAAGATGATCTCACTTGCTCGCACCGCTTCCGCGATGGAAGTAGTGAATCGCAGCCGCTCTTTGCGGTGTCGCGCCAGCAATTCAGGCAAAAACCGCTCGTGGATAGGCGCCTCGCCGCGCGACAGCGCAGCCACTTTCGTCTGGTCATTGTCCACACAGATGACCTGATGGCCGATCTCGGCAAAACACGCCGCTGCTACTAACCCCACATACCCCGAACCGATGATCGCGATCTCCACCTACACGGCCCTTTCCAGCGTTGCGAGTTCCGCAGGCTGCTGTTCTTGAATGTCGCTGTAACCCTTGTCGCCGAATTGCGCCCGATAATGCGCGTGCGCGCGCTCCCACGCATGCTCATCCGGAACTCCAAATGTCTGCATGTAGAGCGGACTTCCGGGATACGCGAACATAGGCACGGGCTCGCTCACCCAAACACCCTGCGCTTTCAGCCTCGATTGCCACGCGCGAATCACTTCCCGATCGTCATGCTTGTTAAGGATGAGATTGGCCTGCACCCACGGAATGCGCTGCTTGGCATAGATCAGCAGTTGGCTGAGGCGGTCAGTATCAATGCGGCAATTCTTGTTGAGCGCGTCGCGCCCCGCATCTGTCACGGATTCGATGCCGCACTCCATCGAGACGCAATGCGCGTTACCGAGCAGGTCAAGCGTCTCTTCATTCCAGAGATCGATGCGAGTCTGCAGGCCGATTGTGACCTTTCGTTCGGCGACGCCTTCGAGCAATCGCAAAACATTTTTGCCCACACCGAATATCTCGTCGATGAAGTAAATGTAATCTACCCCGCGGGAGCTCAGAGCATCCACTTCACGCAACACTTCCCCCACCTCGCGTTCGCGGTATTGGTTGCGGAAAAGGGTCTTGTTGCAGAAGGTGCATGCCCACGGACACCCTCGCGCGAACTCGAGTTCGGCTCCCCGTCCGGCGCCATGGAAAACATGGTGCCTGTGCGAATGCGATTCGATCGGATAGTCACTAAGGTCGAGCGCGCGAACCTCTTTCATGTCCGCAACTCCAAGGCTCGCGCTGATGTGCTCGGCGCCATTCCCATCCCGGTAACAGCATCCATCGATCTCCGCCCATGGCTTTGAAGCCAATTGCGCGATGGTGAAATCCGGCTCGCCCCGCAGCGCCACGTCACAGCCCGTCTTGCGCATAGTCGCGGAAGGCGTGGCGGACGCATGCGGCCCTACCGCCACTTTCACTGCGTAGCCACCGATCCCGGCGAACCACTCTTGCGGCACGCGCAACTCCGGCGGCGGACATCGCCAGAACAGGTAAGTCGGCGCCGTGGGAATGATCAGGTAGTCAGGAGCGAATGCGTCCACCTTTTCGCGCACGCACTCCAGCGGATATTTATTGATATGCGCATCGATCAGCAGCGCATCGTGTCCGGCGGTACGTACCTGCTCGCGCGCATACAACAACTCCAGCGGCACATGCGGATCATGGCAGCCGAAATACGTTGAGCCATCGAAGGTCCAGTCGGGATTGATTAACGCGAACTTCTTCCGGCCAGGAGCCATGGGCTAGGCTGCTCCCCGGACTTCCGCCAACTCGCGCGCGATGTGCTCGCGCCTTACGCTGAAACATTCGCGATTGGCATGCCAGAAGAGTTCGATGTCGCTCAGTGTGTCATCCACTGAGCATTGCGGAGTCCACCCCGTGGCGGCGGTCAGCTTAGAGTGGTCAGTGATATAAATCTGCTGGTCCCCAGGCCGTCGCTCTGCTTTCGCAAACTCGAGCCGACGGAATGTACTTCTGCGAATTTTCTGCACCACATCCAGCAGCGACACCGCGTTTTGCGCGCCTCCGCCTACGTTGAATATATCCCCCGCGGTGCGCTCCGAATTTTGCCGGGCAGTCTCAAACGCGCGCACTAGATCGCGCACGTGGAGGACGTCGCGCACTTGGCGTCCGTCGCCATAGATAGTGACAGGCACATCTTGCAGCGCGGAATACATGAAGTGCGCCACCCATCCTTGGTCTTCATTGCCCCACTGCCGCGGCCCTGCAATGCAGGACATGCGGAAGACCACTGTCGGCAGGTCATAGATGCGCGCATAATCACGAACGTATTGGTCCGCCGAGCCTTTGGAGCACCCATAAGGAGAATGGAAGTCGAGCGGTTGTAGCTCATTCACGCCGGCGCCGCAAGCTGCCGCATCCGCACATTCTCCGTAAACTTTGTTCGTTGAAGTGAACAACACAAACGGACGCTGCCCACTCAACCGCGCCGCCTCCAGCACGTTGAATGTGCCCAGAAGGTTCACTTCCATGTCGTGCCGCGGATCTTTTACTGAATCGGTGACGGCGACCTGGGCGGCGAACTGATAAATCTCGGTGGCGCATCCTGCCGCTTCACGCACTGCCGCAAAATCGCGGACATCACCTATCGTGACCTCAAGGCTGCCGTAGCGCGCCTTGCGCTTCAGCCACCTGAGATTGTGCTGGGAACCGGTTCGGGAGAGATCATCAAAAATGTGGACACTGGCGCCCGCGTGCTCCAGCAGATAGTCGGCCCAGTTTGAGCCAATGAATCCGGCCCCGCCGAAGATGAGGACCCTGCGTTCCTGCAAAACGCTTCCCTCCCTGAGGCAAGTCCCTGACGGCATGGGAAATCGTTCTACTTACCTTCTGCTACATAGGATGCAGATTGCGGGCTGGAGTTCTCCACAGCGGCGAAGAAGTGTCAAAAAGCACGCAGAGGAAAGGGCCCCCCCAGGCCTCAATCCTCTGCGTGCGTCTGCGTAAAAGTTACTTACGCCAACACAGGTGTTGCTTCAAACTGTATGGCCCTTGCGACCAACTCCTCCGGCGACCACGAAAAGCCTTTCGTGCAGTGCCGGCATTTTGTCGCGATCACCTGCTTGGGATGGGTGAATGCCATCGTTACAGGATGGTTATGTCTGTTCGCCTGTATCTCCAAGCTCTCTTTGCATGAAGAACACTTCACGCAAACCGACTCTTTCGCTTTAAGGACCACCTTGTGCACTTGCCACCGCCTTGGGTGAAGTTGCTTCTTGCACTTGTTAATGCAAGGCGATTGCCAAAGCTTGTGGATGGCTAAGTTGTTGAATTTGCAGGAAGGCGGGCGGTTACTAGTAACCAATTGGGAGGACAGGATGGCGCGAAAGACCGCGCCCTGTAGGACAGATTGGTTATTTGTGAAGAGAGCCATCTGCTTCCGATAGCTGTTTCACGTGGTTCAGTACACGCAAATGGATTCTGTGAATGACGTAGTCTGACCAGACAGTCCAGTATGCTTCCGGCCACAGGTTGTGGGAATACCAGGTAGTGCCATCTAGTCGAGTTCGGCCTCCCGGAAGTGCGGTCAGGACAAAGTGACCTTTGCGTGATACGAAATAGCCGTCCAGATGCGGGGGATGCAGGCCTGGATACGGAGATAGCTCGTTCATGGGGGCGGGAACCTGCTTTACAGAAAACTCCAACACGTGAGGTTCGTCCCAGACTGTGATGGGTTCCACGAATGGGCCCGTAGAAAACACGCAATAGCGAACAGCACCCACGCCGCGACCTTCGATCTCAGCGCGAATGGGATAGGCAATACCACTCTTGAACAAAAGCTCTTTGGGTCCTTGTAATTGGGAAAACGTGATCACATTGCGCCAAACAACCTCCGGCGGCGCATTTACTTCAACGGACGAGGTAACGGAGAACTCATCGGCAACGTGTGTGAGTTTACTTTCCGTCCGGATCATCGCTGGTGGGAAAACGGCCAGCAACAAGATCATTGCGATTGCGGGCGAAGAAGCCATTCGATTTGGTTGAACGTAATAGCCAAGCCAACCACCTAGAAGAGCAAGCGGCACAATGATCGGGGCCGCCATCAAGATGCAGATGAGCCCTTCGAAAGCAAAACATAACAACGCCGCCGAAGCAGCTACGCATGCCGCTAGTGAGATTTTCAAGCACGCGCTGAGAGTTTTTGCGTCTTTGCGCGTGTAGAGCACCGTTGTCAGTAATCCCAAGCAAAATGGCGTACCCACAAAAAGTGCCCAACCATATTTCGCGTAGCTTCCCGCCAGAAAGACTGCCACAGTGCAAATAGCGACGGACGTCCACACCGCGAATGCCCCGCCGCTATTGCCAGCTCCCTCGCTCGCCGTCTTGGCCCTCGAGCCCGGTGGCAGCAGACACAGAAGCAGAAACATCAAGAGGTTTGCGAAAGGAAGGAAAAAATCAGAACATAGGACAGCGGAAAACCTACCGAGCGCATTCGTTTTACGGTGAGGGAAAGGCCCAACCAAACGAAGGGCAATGCAACCAGCGACATCGCGAAGAGGAATTGCCGATGGCTGTTGCCCATCGTGATGAGCCGCACGGAAGTCTCGAATGGGCTGATGTAGTTCCACGGGGTCCAGGTTTCGTGCTCCAGCCAAGCGGCAACCCGCGCATCACAGACATACTTTATTAGCATCGCTGTGATGCCAATCGTTCCGTATTGAAAGGCTCCGATCGTGCCCTCAAAATCGAAGAGCGCTAAAAACTTCTTCATTTTGCTTTTCCCTTCTTCGGGATGAGCAGGCTCATGCCGGCTCGCATCTTCACGAATTGCCGCAAGGCTTTCGGCGAGACGTGGCGAGCGTCTTCATAGAAGCTGAGCATCGTCTCGAAGAACTCAGTCATTTCGGATAAACGAGCGTGAACATACTTGCTCTCTTTGGCCGGAGGTTCCTGCAGACATCCGCGCAACATGCTCACCGTGGGATCGACTTCCCGGCGCTTACGCTCTTCGACGATGATGCGGAACATCTCCCACACATCGGTCAGCGACTCGAAATGATCGCGACGGTCTCCCAGCACATGCACCACCCGGACAATGCCCCACCCCTGAAGTTCGCGCAGGCTGCCGCTAACATTCGACCGTGCGACTGAAAGCGCCTGTGCGATCTCTTCGGCATGCAATGGGCGCTCAGACAGGTAAAGAAGCGCATGTATCTGGGCCACTGTGCGATTGATGCCCCATCGCGTGCCCATCTCTCCCCAGTGCAGAACGAATCGCTTAACGGTCGGATTGAGTTCTATTTCTGTCATTTCAGTATTTACTGAAATTACTGATAATGGCGACTTATGTCAAGTACTGCTTCAAACTTATTTTTTGCGAGGCTGCTTGACTTGTTTGGACGATCTTGGAAACTGGTGCTCGAACCGTTTCATGTCCACATGCCGCCCAACAAACTTCACGCCTTCCATCTCCAACAGAAAGCGCTGCTCGACAGCATCTTCGCCCGTGGTCTTGATGAACCCGCCTGCGCCCAGGATCCGATGCCACGGCAAGGTACCGCCGGAGGACCGCAGCGCCCGTACGGTTTGTCGCGCGGCACCTTTATGCCCCGCCGCAGCCGCGATCGCGCCGTAAGTAGACACTTTGCCCCGTGGCACTTTGCGGATCGTTCGTCTCAAGTCTTCCAGCAAGCTTCCTCCACCGGCGGAAATCCACTTAAGATTTTCCCACGCAAATGCCCTTCTGCTGTTAGCATTCCACGCACTAATCAAGGAGCGCATTCATGAACTTCTACCGATTCGCGCCAAAACTGCTATTGCTGCTGGCCATGACGGGTTTCGCGGCATTGGCGCAAGATGCAACGCCGTCCGCCGAGAAACCTGCGGCGCCGACACCCGCGGCCACTTCGACTCAAACAGCTGCTCCACAAAACGCTGACCAACCGCCTATGCCGGCATCCACGCCCGACAGCGCCACGCACGTCATGGGATTTGAGAACGTGAAGCGCAATGCTAAAGGTAAATTCGCAGTTGATGATAAGTCGTTGAAGTTCGGTACAAGCTCGATCGACCTCGCGTCTATCCAAGATATTTTTACCGGCTCTGAATCCCGCCAGACCGGCGGCACGGCATTAATGATCACCAAGATGGCCATCCCGTATGGCGGTGGCCGGGTACTGAGCCTCTTCTCTCATGAGAAGGTTGACAACATCACCATTGATTACACAGATTCAAACGGAGGATTGCACAGCGCCATCTTCATGATGCCTATGGGGCAGGCTGAGAATCTCAAGAAACAACTTGTTTCAAAAGGCGCGAAGACCACGGTTCCCGTAGTTGAGACCAAAGCCGATGCCACTAAGGAGAAGAAATGAAGACCAGAGTTTTTGCGTTCGCGATCGTCGCGCTTCTCTTCTCCACTTCAGTGGCTTTCTCACAATCGACCTCAAGATCCTCCGCGAAAATGTTGCCTTACTCCATCCAAGTGGAGCGCGTCGGCTCCAGTGTAGATGGCCTTCCCGCAGAATTCAGCGCCGCCATCTATGAAAACTTGATCACGGAACTCACCAAGTCAGGCAAGTATCAGCAGGTACTTCGTGATGGTGATAAGCGCGCGGAATCGACCGGCAGCTTGGTCAAGTTGAAGACCAACGTGCAGAGATTCGAGGAAGGCAGCGAGACCAAACGCGCGGTCACAACAGTGAGTGGCGCGACCAAAGTGCTCGTCCACATGCAGGCGGTGGACTCAAACGGAAAAGTACTAACGGAAAAAGATGTGGAGGGCGCGGTGCACTTCATCGGTACAAACCTGCGCGCCACGCTCAACCTTGCCAATAGCATGGTCAAGCAACTGGACGCAGGATTGAACCCGACTAAAGCAAAGAAATAACGATTGCGGTTTAGTTGAATCGGCGGCGCGAGCAGATCGCGCCGTTGTCTTTTTCTAAAAACTAAAACGAGAAACTAGAAACCGGTTATGACGAGAAACTAAAAACTGGTCTTAACGCCGTCCAGCACCTCACGCACTTTGCGGAAGAGCGTGCTGGGCGCGAACGGTTTGGCGATGAAGTTCGTCCCCGGATCCAGCACTCCATGATGGACAACCACGTTCGTGGTGTATCCAGACATATACAGAACCTTGATCCCCGGCCGCGTCATTGAGATGGCCTCGGCCAGCTTTTTGCCGTTCATTCCCGGCATAACGGCGTCAGTAAGCAGCATGTCAATCTCGCCTTTGTACTTGTTCGCCGTCTCCAACCCTAGGTTGCCATCACTCGCCACGAGGACCTTGTAACCTTTGTTTCCCAACGACTCGCAGATGAGGTCGCGATATAACGCTTCATCTTCAGCGAGCAGAATCGTCTCGGTACCGCCAGGCACTTCCTGCACTTCTCCTGGCTTGTTGGAGGGCGTGACCGATTCCTTGGTGCACGGGAAGTAAAGTTTGAACGTAGCGCCTTGGTTCGGCTCACTGTAGAGCCAGATGTGTCCCCCGCTTTGTTTCACGATGCCGTACACGGTGGCGAGCCCGAGCCCTGTTCCCTTGTCACGTGGCTTGGTGGTAAAGAATGGCTCGAAGATACGCGACATCGTCTGCGAGTCCATGCCAATGCCCGTGTCACTCACAGCGAGGAGAACATAATTTCCGGGCGTCACAGTGGAATGTTGCTTGCAGTACTCTTCATCCAGATAGATGTTATGGGTCTCCACGCTCAGCTTGCCCCCGTCCGGCATGGCGTCCCGCGCGTTGACCGCCAGGTTCATGATCACCTGCTCAAGCTGCGCAGGGTCAACCTTTACGTTATCGAGTTCAGGATGAAGGAAGGTGCGTAACTGCACGTCTTCACCGATCACCCGGCGCAAGATAGATTCCATGTCTTTGATGACGGCATTGAAGCTGATCACGCGCGGATTCAGCACTTGCTGCCGGCTGAAGGCAAGCAGTTGGCGGGTGAGCGTGGCCGCGCGCTGGCTCGCGTCGTTAATGGATTTGAGCCACTGCTTCGCTTTGTCTGTCAGAGAGCGGTCCTGGCCAAGCATCTCGCCCGAGCCCATGATCACGCCCAGCATGTTGTTGAAGTCATGCGCGACGCCGCCCGCGAGCCGTCCCACCGCTTCCATCTTTTGTGCCTGTAATAACTGCGCCTGCAGCAAGGCGCGATCGGTCACATCTGTCACAAAGCCCACCATGCGGACGATCTTGTTCTCGTGGTCGATCACGAACCGCCCGGTGTCTTCCACATTGATATAGGTGCCGTCTTTTTTTCGCACGCGGTAATTAAGAAAGAAGTTCGCACGTGTTTCCAGTACGCGCTCGATCTCCCGGTCAAATGCCTGCTGGTCGTCTATGTGGACCAGCTCACGCCAGTTCGCCAATCCACCTTCCATCTCCAGCGTGGTATATCCCAGCCGCTCAAGATGGTTGCTGTACGTCACGTGGTTGGTGACCGGGTTCCAGTCATACAAGATCTGGCCGCTGGCGCTAATAGCCGCCTCGTGACGCTGCTTCCACTCCACCAGGTGCCGCTCCGCCCAGATACGATCAGAGACGTCCGGCGCGATCACGAGCTTGGCCAAATGGTCGTCCCAGACAACGTCGCCGGATGAGACTTCCGCGAAGAAAATGCTGCCATCCTTTTTGCGATGCCTCCAGACTCCGGCGATGCGGCGCGCCTCGTTGGTATTCATCAGCGCCTGCAATTTTGGAATATCTTCTGCCGGCCGGACGTCATGGATGGTCATCTGCAGGAATTCTTCACGCGAATATCCGTATTGACGCAATGCCGCTTCGTTGACGCTGAGAAAGCGTAATGACTTGAGATCGAATACCCACATCGGTTGCGGATGATGATCGAACGCCAACCGATATCGCTCTTCTGAAAGCTCAAGGTACTGTTGCAACCGCTTTCGACGGGTATTGCCGATCTCTGAGTACGCCACCAGCCCAAGCACAAGCAAGTTCGCGCAGCCCACCGCGATCAGCGAGCGCTGGAAATTAGAGTCCGCGATCGCCTTCGCTTCGGTCGCGTTCTGCAATTCGCGGCTGTCCATTGAATTCAATACCGCGCGAATCCTGTCCATATAGTTCTTGCCTAGGTGGGTCTGCACGCCTTCGGCCGCGGCTTCGATGCCCTTGTCGCCGCGAAGTTGAATGGTCTGCTGCAATTCCGTGCGTTTCGCACCTACCAATGACTGCAATTGCGCAAGATAAACAGACTGCTCCGGCTCACCGCGCACATCTTGACGCAGTGTTTGCAGCAAGGGCTCGATGCGCGTCAGCGCGTCGTTATAAGGTTGCAGATAGCCTTCGTTCCCTGTGAGTATGTAGCCCCGCTGGCCGGTCTCGGCATCCACCATCGCGATGAGAAGTTGATCGATGTGACGCCGAACGAGGTGGCTCTTCTCAACTCGCTGGTCGTTCTCGCGCACGCCATGCAGCGCGTAAAAGCCCAATACCGAGTTGATGAGTACAGCAATAACGCCAAGTACGGATACGGCGGCCAGTTGTGTGAGCCTTATCGCGCGCACAAGGAACCTCGTTGCATCTGGGGGAGAGGAATGGCCTGTCTCCGTTGGACCCGAGGGGCGGCCATCAGTCACTATCATGAACTCTCCCTCAAACCAAAAAACTACATTTACAAATTCAGCGGTACATGGACTTTAGTAATAAGTCAGCGATGTTTAAAGCAAAAGTAGCAGTTTTTCCAGATTCCGTTGCGCCATTGGATGGAAATTTACAGATTCGGAAAGCCATTTTGGGACCCAGTCATTATTGGCGCGCACCAAAATGTCGTCTAGGCTAGAATGCTCCGCACTATGCCCACTAAGTCTTCTGCCAAAGGCCCTCGAACCTTGGCCATCGACATCGGCGGTACCGGCGTTAAAGCCATGCTGCTTGACGCCAAAGGCGAAGCCCTCACCGAGCGCCTGCGTGTTCCCACTCCCCAACCGGCAACGCCGAAAAATGTGTTGACCGCGATCAAGGAGTTGGCAAAACAAGCCGGCGACTTCGACCGCGTGGGCGCCGGATTTCCTGGCGTTGTCAGCAATGGTGTGGTGAAGACCGCACCACACCTGGAAAAGAAGTGGGAAGGCGTCCATTTCGACAAAGAGCTGCAAAAGGCATTAAACAAACCGGCGCATGTCGCAAATGACGCAGTGGTCCAGGGCTACCACGCCATCAG
>JAICWB010000235.1 GCA_025935035.1 Terriglobales bacterium | reverse complement strand
TGTCCAGGCTGCCGTCGTAGGGATCGGGGGAGAGCCAGCGGCCTTGCGTGCCGGACATCTGGCGGAAGTCGGTGTGTTCGGTGTTGGATTCTGAATCGTGAATATCATCCGTAAAAAAGTCCCAGCCCCATGTGGTGCCGGTGCAGTTTTGGCCGTCGCCGAAGGGAAGATTGGTGCAGCTTTCAGAATTTGCGCCGTTGACCCCGGTGAGAACCCGTTTTGTTCCCAGCCAGTCGCTATGGATAAAATTGGTGGTGTCGCCGGAATAGGTGGCGAGGTGCATACCGCTGGCATAAACGTCTGCCCAACCCCATGTGGTCCCCGACAATTCAGCGACGGCACGACCCTCCAGGTCGTAAAGGAAAGTGTAAGTTGTGCCAGAGGCTACCTTGGATACGCGACGGCCCAAGGGATCGTAGCCGTATGTGGCCGCCGTCCCATCGACAGAGATCATTCGGTTTTCTGCGTCATAGGAGTAGGTGTGGACATTAGGCGGGTCGCTAACTGCGTCTGAAATCACATTGCCTGCCGCGTCATAGCTGATGCCATTGCCGGCGGCGATGCGGTTGGTGGGATCGAAGACAGCGTTGCGCGGGAGGACGCTGGGCATGATTTTGGGATATTACACCTGTTCGTAAGAATCTTTCGTGGCTTGTGCGGGCTTCGTCGTGCCCACCCTATCGCGCAAGAACAAAAGCTGCGCGATAAGGATGGGGCACAGTCATGTGGTTTCAGTGAAAGGCTGGGCCACCAGCCATGATTTGGGGATGGTACACCTGTCCGGAGAATCTGTCGTGGTCTATGCAGGCTTCATCGCGCCCACCCTATCGCCGCATAGAACAAAACCGCGGCGATAAGGATGGGGCACGAACTTTATGGGATTGTGTGCAAAGGACGCCCCCCCAGGCGGAAATTTACGTCAATCGAATAGCTTGACAATTTCGAGACCGAGAGCAAAAGCCCCACCCTAACCAAAAGAAGGTTAGGATGGGGTACCCGGGGGTAGGACACCGTTATGACTTGAATCCTTTTAATGCCCAGGCTCCCAGCAACCCGACCGCGACGATCATTGCGATCCAGAGGACGGCGGGGTTCTTTTCTGACCACGGTCTTTCGTCGGGACGGCCGGTATAGGAGGCGTTCTTGGCGTCGGGGGACAAGCTTGCCGGCGCGACTTGCGATGCCTCGGGAGCTTCGAAAAGTTTGGCGTAGTCGTATGTGGGCGGATTCAGTTTGTCGTCACCGTAATAAAGGGTCAGGGATGTTTGTCCCCGAGGGTCAAAATAGGCGCGGCGTTCCAGCATCTGGGGATGAAGAGCGGTGATGCGCAACGCGGGGTCATCGCCGTTCGCCACTTCAAGCCGGTAGCGCGGACAATGCAACCCGGAGAGCTCGAGACCTAAGTCTTCAGACGCTATCTTTCTTCCTTTGCGCTCAAGCCTTATGCGGCTGATGCTGCCGGATGCGATCTCGCGCTTGTCACAGAAAAGCGTGACTGGACGATTGAAATTGATCTCTGCCGCATCGACGAAGAAGTGTATGCGATCCAGCGGGACTCGCTCCGCGGTTTGCCATTCGAAGACAGTTTTCTTGCCTTCTGTACGCGCGGAGGGAGCGGCGCTGAGGTCGATGTAGCTGGCCTTCTCTTGTTGAAGGTTGGCGATGCTGGCGCCTTTTACTTCGTCGGCTGGAACAGGGCCGATGATGGTGACTCGCAGATAGCGGAAGCGTGACGGTGTGTGCAACCTGATCGTGGAATTGGAGCCTAGCCTCTCCTTAGAAAAATCGAAGACGGTGAAAGTACCGAGATCGCTCCACGATCGGCCGGCGATGTCATTCTCACCCTCGAGTCGCGCTTGAGCCACGAAATCTTTCGTGCTTAGGTCGAGATGAACTTCGTCATATTCCGGCACGCCCACATCGAGTGCAAACTGCGTGTTGCCATTCACAATCCCTTTGTTCAACACCGGGACGGTGGACAGAGCCGAGGCGCTGGAACCGCGCTGGATGGCGATGGCGTAGGGCACCTCAGTCTGCTGCGCATTGTAGAAGCGCAAGTCGCCAAGGTCCGCGCGGGCGTACTGGAATATGCCTTCATCCAGAGTGATGTAGTTTTGCTTGTCTGGCGCGCTGATAGTAACGCTGCGGCTGCGCGAGAGATAGGCAATCTCGTTGTTCGCAGGAGCAGCCGCCGCCGAAAGCAAAGCCGTAAGTGAACAGAGAAAGAAAAATATGAACCTTTGCCGCAAGCGGGTGTGTGTCATTCTGCTTTCCCTGAAAGCTTCAGCCAATCCTTCTGATACACGAACGAGATACCCATCAGCAAAGCACCCAATGCGATGAAGCTCATCACGCGCCAAGGGCCGCTAAGATTACTGAGGTCTGAGAGGAACACTTTGGCAATGGTAGCGGCGATAAGAAACAACGCCTGCCAGCGGAGTACTTGAGACTTGCGCCAGAAGCCGACGAACACGAGTGCGGCTCCATAGAGCATCCACAAAGCGGAATAGGCGAAATCGCGTTGCGTCGTCCAGTCCGGGACCGGCTGCCCGTAGGCGATGGATCCGAAACGGCTGAGGACTTCTGGATGCTGCCGCGCGAAGTAGTCTGATATCTCATAGCTTAAGGCGATCAGGGCCAAGGCGTTGAAGCAGATAGTGACGATGGTAAAGCCCGCATGCGTCGCGCCGAATTCCTTGTGCACGTGGAAGGCGACCATACTCAGAACTGCGAGCGCAACAACGTAGGTAGCGAAGCGCGAGTTAAAGAACAACGTGCTGCTGGTGGCGAAGTCATCAAAGAAGAGCATGCGCACCACGCCGAGCGCCAGCGCGACAACGGCGATGCGCCTGAGAAAAGTGATGTGCGCGCGTTCGCCGATCCAAAGCAGTACTGCCGACTCGACGAACCATCCCATGGTCACCCAATGAGAATGCAGTTTGAGCGGGATAGCGATGGTGAGGAAAGCGACAGCAATTGCCAGATGCAACCAACGGTGCAATGGGCCAATGCCCTCGGCGTCAGTGGCCGGTGATTGAGCATCTGTCAGTTGCTTGCTGAGGACGATGTAGAAGGCGCCCAATCCAACGGCCACCCATGACAGCGCGGAGCGATGAATGAACTCATATATAGCGAACAGTTCAAGGAAATAGACCGCTGGATTGAACAGGGCCACAACCACAAAACTCTTCGAACTATGCCAGGTGTTGTCGCCAAAGCTATGCAGATGTTTGATGAGCGGCAAGATGGCGAACTGCAGGAAGAATAATGTGGCGAATCCTGCGGCAACGGAGTTCTCTTCATTGTGGCTGCCAAAGCGGAGGTACCAACCGACATAGAAGATGATGGTGCCAATGAAACTGCCGAGCAGCAGGCGTCGCCAAGGACGCATCGCTACCAATACGATGGCGAAAATATTCAGCAGCGCGATATAGGAGAAGAGGACAAACGGACGGTCCTGGCCGGTGGAGAGAAGAGCCGGCGTTGAGAAGCCGCCGGCGATGGCGACCGCGGCGAGGATCTGGGCATTTTGCCTTATGGCGAGTGTGGCGGCCGAAGCGGTCACGGCGATCATGGCGGCGAAGGCCACAGGCGCTGGGATCAACTGGTAAAGCTGGAAGGCGGCCCACAGAGAGAGGTACATGATGCCAATACCGAGCGCGGTCAACGAGTAAGAGAAGTACTTATAACCACGCCGATGGACTCTGCTGCTCCAGGCCACCAGACCGATGCCGGCGAGCAATCCGATGGCGACGCGGCCGGTGGGGCCGATCCATTCATTGTCAAAAGCAAGCTTTAGGAAGTAAGCGGCACCGATCATCATGGCGAGGATGCCAATACGATTCAGCCATTGGGAGCCGATGCGAGACTCCAGATCGCGCGGCGGCACTGGCTTGGGCGGCGGCTGCGTCGCAACTGAGGGCAGTACTGGAGGCGGCGTGAATGTTTCGGTGCTGGGTAGCACCGGGTAAGGCGGAGCGACGTGACTCGGCGCCGCCGTGGAATTGATTTGCGCTGGCGCAGGCTTTGCGCCGGGCAGTTGCTGCTCGAGGCGATAGATGCGCTGCGTCAGCTCAGCCACGCGGTTCTCAAGTTCCTTGAAATCAGCGTCGTTCGGCATAGCCGATACCTTACAGCCAATAGGTTGCAGCGCAAAGAGTTTTTGCGTAGGTGAGGCCGGGCTCGGTTTGGCGAATCCAAGCCCGCGAGCCGATAATCTAATCAGCAGCATGAATGACCAGATAAAGACCGTTGCACTGTTGGGGGCCTTGTCACTGATCCTTGTAGGGTTTGGCGCGGTGCTGGGCGCGCACTATCTTTACGGATTCATGGTTGCCGCCATCGTGATGAACTTTGTGTCGTATTTCTGGTCAGACAAGATCGTGCTGAGCATGAATCGCGCGCGGCCCATCAGCCCGGAAGAAGCTCCGCGGCTGCATGGCATTGTGGAAGAGCTGGCGGCGCGGGCGAATATTCCTAAGCCGCGTGTGTACGTGATCCCGCAGGCGCAGCCGAATGCTTTTGCGACGGGACGGAATCCGCAGCATAGCGCGGTGGCGGTGACGCAAGGCATCATGCAGTTGCTGGACGAGCGCGAGCTGCGCGGCGTGCTGGCGCATGAGTTAGGACATGTACTGAACCGTGACATCCTTATCACTTCGGTGGCCGCGACCATTGCCTCTGCGGTTTCATTCGTGGGCTATGCTGTGCGGTGGGGAGCGGTATT
>JAICWB010000203.1 GCA_025935035.1 Terriglobales bacterium | reverse complement strand
GACAATTCTTTCGGCGGACGGTCGCTGGCGATCACGATCTGCTTCATCGACTCATGCAGCGCGTTGAACGTGTGGAAGAACTCTTCCTGTGTCCGCTCTTTGCCGGCCAGGAACTGAATGTCATCCACAAGCAGCACGTCCACGTTGCGGAACTTATCGCGGAAGCTGGTCATCTTGTCATAGCGCAGCGAGTTGATCATCTCGTTGGTGAACTTCTCCGCCGAGAGATAGCAGATGCTGGCCTGAGGCTGGTGCTTCTTTACTTCGTGCCCAATAGCTTGCATGAGATGGGTCTTGCCCATGCCTACGCCGCCATATAAGAAGAGCGGGTTGTAGGCCTTGCTGGGCGACTCTGCCACAGCCATCGCCGCGGCGTGCGCAAATTGGTTGCCGCTGCCGATAACGAAGTTCGGGAACGTATAACGATTGTTCAACAGCGCGGCCGTATCCCAATCGAACTTGCCTTGCGAGCCCGGCGCCGCGGCGTTGGGCAGTTGCCCACTGCGCACTGGCGCATTGGAAGCGTGCGCGCTCGAGGGAGCGAACCCGCCCCCCTGCCGGACATTGGAATTACCCTCAGGCTTCGCCACCTGTTGGACTGTGGGATCTTCTTCCGGCGTCACGAACTGGACATCTTCAAAGTCCATGCCCAACTTGTCCATGGCCTCACTGATGAGGTCAGCATATTTATCGCCGATGTGGCGGAACTCCGGCGTCGGCACGCGCACAAAAAGCACGCTGGCGTTCTGGTGGCTGTAGCGCGTTGGCTTCAGCCATGTGTCATAAGAGTGGCGGTTGATCTTTTTCTCGAGCGCCCCAAGGATCTGGACCCAGGGATTGGCACTAGCTGTGGCGGCGGCGGTAGCGGAGGAAGTCAAAGAGGACATTTTCTAAACCCGGATTATTTTCTTGTCTGAAGAGCGTCAATTTACAGACTCAATGGAATTGAGCAATCAATACAGCCAGTCCATGCCTGCGCTTTCGGAGAGTTAAAGAGCCCAGGGAAAGCTCTTTCGCGCGCTCATGGAAAATCTTGCAATGCTTTTGGCGGTGAAGCCATCAGCGGATCATTTGAGTAAGGGCAAACGTGCTTTGAGAAAACTTATTTCGTAAGGACTGAAAGGAATCCTAGCACAGATATTTTCACATGTGGATAAGTTGAAAACACTTTTTTCGCGAATGTTCATCGCATTGATTCGCAATTTCTTTTTCGCGTCAAGTAGTAAGAAGGTCAATGCAGCGCGAGTGGTGCAGAAGGTGAATTTTGTTGCACAGTGACAAGAAATTTTTCACCGCGAAGGACGCCAAGTATGCGAAGGATAAACTCGCCAGCGACCAAGACATATTTGTATCTCACGATTCGAAGCCATCTGCGGCCGGAAACGTTCCCTTTGCGGTCCACAGCGTCCTTGGCGGTTCAAAACTGGCGCGATTGTCCATACGGTCTAAACTCATTTATAATCAATGTTTGCCAACAGCCATCATTTTCAAGTAGGAGAGCACTACCGCAATGCCAAAACGCACATTTCAACCCAACCGCCGGCGCCGCAGCAAGACCCACGGATTCCGCTCGCGGATGAAGACCACCAGCGGCAAGGCCGTTCTGTCACGCCGCCGCGCCAAGGGACGCAAGCGCGTCTCCGTTAAGCCCGGTTTCAGAGACTAGTTTCAAAGACTTAGCGCCGTTTCCCGCCGTTCACGTCTTCATCTCCTGATCACCTGCATGACAGCAACCGGAAAGCAGACCCGCGCCGCTCTTAGGCCACCGACTTCCGGTGTCCGCGGAGGCGTGTCTTCGTCCATTAAAAACGGAAACGCATTCCCTAAGTCCGCCCGCCTGCTCAAGCATGCTGATTTTCAGCGGGTTTACGAGACCGGACGCAAACAATTCAGCTCCAGCATGATCTTCTTCTTCATCTTGAAGCCGAACGGGGCAAGAAGCCTGCAAGATTCTGCCGCGGCCTCTTCTCACGATTGTGCCCCATCCTTATCGCCCTCTTTTGGCGATAGGGTGGGCGCGACGAGCGTGGTCCACGTCGGCATCACCGTCGGACGCGTGCTCGGTGGCGCTGTCGATCGCAACCGCATCAAGCGACGCATGCGCGACGTGGTTCGCCATCAACACGCAGGCCTGATGAACGCGCTGAACGCACGCGGGCTCTCCGCCGAGATCGTGATTAACCCGAAGAAATCTGTTTTGACGGCGGATATCGCTGCATTGCGCGCAGAAGTCGAGCGCGGCTTCGGCATAATCGCCGCAGCTAACGTGCTCGCGCCGCGGGCAGCACAGCCGAAGGCGGATGTGCCACAAAATGTTTCTCAGAAGACGGGAGACTCACGTACGAAATGACCTTCCGCCCGCGCACCGTTGCTCAATCGCTGATCCGCCTTTATAAAAAGGCATTTTCACCCGTGCTGCTTTCAACTTGCCGCTTCACGCCCACCTGCTCTGACTATGCACTCGAAGCCATTGAGCGTCACGGCGTACTCGTCGGCGGAGCATTGGCGGCATGGCGCATAGCGCGTTGCCATCCTTTTACGCACGGCGGCTTTGACCCCGTGCCTGTGAGTCTGAAACACCATCAACACCGTATTCATTCAAGAGAGATAGAGAAGCCCATTGCCTGAGATAAAAAACCCCCAACAGGACGGCAACGACTTCCAGCGAATGCTGCTGGTGTTCGCGCTTACGTTCATCGCCATCGCCGCCAGCCAGTACCTGCTATCGAAATACGGACCCAAGGCACCACCAAATCCGGCTGACAAAGCCGCCGAGCAACAGCAGGTCGCACGGAACCAAAAATCCACTACTTCGGCCGCAACAGCTCAGACAAAGGGAGCGCCCCAGACGGGTGCCCCACCTGCGCGCAGTTCGCAGGTGGGAACAACAAAAGGCAGCACTGCCGCATCTGCTTCTACTCCCGTACTTACCAAGCAGGCGAACTCAGAATCCACCACCGTCATCGAGAACGACCTCTACAAGATCACCTTCACCAACAAAGGCGCGCAGGTCACCTCGTGGATCCTCAAGAAACACAAAGACGATTCCGGCAATTTGCTTGATCTCGTCAATCCGCGTGGTGCCGCGGCCTTCGGATATCCGCTTTCACTCTTCACTTACGACCCTGCGCTGCGCGCCAAACTGAATTCCGCGCTCTATGTTCCGTCTGCCGCGCTCGTGGTCAATGGGCCACTTGGCACGATCCCCAGCGCACATCTGCAAGCCCCTGCTGACATCACCTTTGAATACGCCGGCGACGGCCTCGTAGTCCGCAAGAGCTTCCACTTCGATCACAGCTATGTAGTAAAGGTTGAGACCTCGGTCCAGCAGGACGGCAAGGAAGTCACGGCATTCCCCGCCTGGCCCGGCGGATTCGGCGACCAGACCAATTTGCCCGCCTGGGCCTCAGAACATCTCGATTTCCTCGCAGGCAGCAAAGTCGAGCGTCAAGCTGCGAAAGAGGGCGGCTTCTTTTCCATGCTCACAGGCGGACGTAAGGCCATGCCCAACGGCAACACTATCCTTGGCCCTTTCCACTGGGCGGGCGCAGTGGACCAATATTTCGGCGCGGTCTTCCTACCGGATGATCCCGCGAACGCCGCTATGGTCGAGTTCCATGACGTGATCCCGCAGGACCCCAACGAGAAAGATCCCGCCAAGCGCAAGTCAGAAGTCTTTGACGTGCTCGGCATGGCGGTGGGCAATCTGAAGGGCGCAACATCGGAGCGCTTGTTCGTCGGCCCGAAAGCAGTGGACGTTCTTGGCGGCGTGCGCAGCTACAGTGATGGATCGCCCGCGGTTTCGGTCAACGGCAAAGCCTCTGAGCCCGATGGCCCATCGCTGGAAAACATCATCGACTTCGGCACGTTCGCCATCATCGCCAAGCCGCTCTTCATCTGGCTGAATTGGACGCACGACCACTGGATCCCGAACTGGGGCTGGGCCATCGTCTTCCTCACCATCGTGATCAACCTGGCCATGTTCCCCATGCGCTACACAGGCATGAAGTCGGCGTTGCTGCAACAGAAGATCGCGCCGGAACTGAAGGCCATCAATCGCAAATACGAAGGCCTCAAGCTCACCGATCCGCGACAGCATGACAAGCAGCAGGAAGTAGCTGCGCTGATGAAGCGCGAAGGCATCAACCAGTTCGCCGGATGCCTGCCTCAACTTATCCAGCTGCCGTTCCTCTGGGCCTTTTACACCATGCTCGCGACGGTCAATGAGCTGCGCCACGCGCACTGGCTTTGGATCAAAGACCTTTCATCGCCTGACCCGTGGAAGTTGCTGCCCATACTTATTGTTGTGACCATGTTCCTGATGCAACGCGCCACGCCCATGGCCGGCGTCGACCCGTCTCAAGCCAAGATGATGCAGGTGATGATGCCCATCATGTTCGGCGGCATCAGCTGGTCGCTTGCCTCCGGACTCGGCGTCTACTGGATTACCGGCACTCTCGTGGGCTGGGGTCTGCAGATCATCATGAACAACACCCCCATGGCCAAAGAGATTCGCGCGCACCTGGCCAAGCGGGCGGCGAAGAAGAATAAGTAGCAGTTGCAAGTTGCACGATTCATGAAACGGCTTACCACGGAAAAAAAAGAAAAGACAGATAAGAAGCGATCAGGCTTTTAAAGTCTTAACCCCGAATTGCTTTAACCCCCGAATTGCTTTAACCCCGAACTGCTTTAACCCCGAATTGCTTTAACCCCGAATTGCTTTAACCCCGAATTGCTTTATCGTCTTTTATCTGTTCTTTCTCTTTTTCCGTGGTAATCCTTTGGTCTTCGCGTGCAACGTGCAACCGTGCAACGTGAAACGCACGGTTCCTGTTCCCTCAATTACAATACTTAAGCCATGCCTCTCACCGACAAAGTAGCCGCCGCCAACAAGATCAATGACCTGCTCAAGGCCATGCTCGCCAACTCCGGGCTGCGCCTGAAATACCGCATCGCCGTGAATCCGCCGGCTGCAAAAGAGTCGGAAGACAAAGCCGAGATCACCGTGGACATCGCCGGACCGGATTCAAGCATGGTGACCGCCCGCGGCGCCGAACTGCTCAACGCCATGGAACACCTCGCGCTCAAGGCCATCCATCTTGATCATGAAGACCATGACAAGCTGAGTTTCGACTGCAAGAACTTCAAAGTCATGCGCCGCCAGGAACTGCGTCAGGCCGCCGAAGTGGCCGCCGAGCGCGTGCGCAAGACCAAAATGCCGTACGAGTTCGCACCCATGAACTCGCGCGAACGCCGCTTAGTGCACCTGCACCTGGCCAACGAGCCCGACCTCAAGACTGAATCCAGCGGGGAAGGTTCGCGCCGCATGGTCGTGGTCTATCCCAAGGACTACAAGGTAGGTGCGCCGTCACGAAAGCCGTTCGGAAGACGCAGATAAAATCGGG